>NZ_JAJUJR010000317.1 GCF_029265225.1 Sedimentibacter sp. | reverse complement strand
GCATCAGCATACAATCCTTCCAGATCCTTTGATTTGCGTTCTTCATTGTTCAGCTTTTCAAGACCAAATGCCCTGTAAAGGACGTCAAGTTCAATTTCAAACAAATCAGATACTTCTTTGAATGTATAGGAGCCTCTTATGTCTTCAGGATTGTATAATCCTTCAAATTCTCCTTCCTTGTATGTAGCAGGAATTTTATCCGATTCCGTAGTCCATACTCCTGCTGCAATTGTTGCTGATATACCTGTAAATATTACAACAATGATTATTATTCCCATATTTCTTAAGTTAATTTTCATTTTCATTCTCCTTTCCCACAGGTGCATAAGAGTTGTTCTGCATATTAACAGTATTTTCTACGGGACAGCTTCTTTCGGAAGTGCACTCAAGACAGCTTATGCACTGCAGATCTTTAACCTGTTCCGCAGCTGACACTTCTATGTTCATAGGGCATGAGCGGTCGCATTTTTTGCATGAGATGCACGTATTTTTATTCCTTTTGATTTTAAATATTCTGAATTTGTTTGATATGCCAAGAAGTGCTCCGTAAGGACATGCATACTTGCACCATGGTCTTTCAACAAACAATGACAAAGACAACGTAACAACAAGTACTATAATGGCCGAAGGTGCTGCTTCTTCGCTCCAGAATGAAAACAAGGCGTTGTAAGGGTCAATTTTGTCAAATAATAGATACCCTGAAATCGAAGTCATGTAAACAACCCATACAAGAACAATATATCTTAAATAACGCAAAATTCTGTCGAGTTTTCTAGGTACATAGTTGTTGTACTTGTTCTTGAACAACTTTCTTCCTGCCTTTCCAATCCACTCCTCCATAGTCCCCAAAGGACAAACCCAACCGCAGAACACAGGTCCGAAAAGAATTGCAAGTATAAAAATAATGCTCATCAAAATCACTGCTGACATGTGTATTTTTTTGATGAATGTTCCAAGGGTGAACAAGTTGTACAAAGTCACAACTCCTCCAAAAGGACACAGGGCGTGAAGAGATGCATCAGATAAAAATGTAACGCCGCCTCCTGATTCAGCAAGTGTTTTATTGATGGATATGAGTCCTATCAATGCAAAGAAAAACACCTGCACCATTTTTCTAATATTCTTTTTTTCCATAATTTCTCCTCCCATATAATTTAAAATCACTATACAATCATGTTGTGTCAAAAATATGGCAAAAAAGCAAAAAAATCATGACAAAGTCATGATTTTAAACATTTAACGCATATTTGTCAGAATATACTGAAGCCATGAGGCATGGCGCTGTTCATCGTGTGATGCATGCATGAAATGCATTTGAATCTGATGGTCCAGGGCATTGTATGCAATGTTCTGATAAAATGACGCTGCGTTAAGTTCATCCTGTATGGCTATTTTCAGTCCTTCCGTGAAATCAGAAGGTATAACTCCGGCAGGAAACTCTGGAAGGTCTCCCCCAAGCCTTTGTAATATCATGGTGAACCAGTGATAGTGCCTTGCTTCATCATTCTGTATGGATTTTATAACATTTCTTTCATAATCAGCCGGAGCAAGTTCTGCAAGTCTTTCATAAAAATTATAAGCATAGACTTCCAGTATAATTGCTTCAATTACATCATTTATCAAAGCAGTATCAGCTTCCGGCGGCATACCGAACATTCCTCTCATCCCGCCGAAACCTCTTTGATTTTCATAAAACGGATTGTACATATAAATTCTCCTTTACTGCGTTTTATCTTATTATACGTACTATTTTGTAAATTGTTATGTTTCTTTATATACGAAAAAAAACGAAGATAATCTTCGTTTTTATTCTTCCTGCATATTTGGTTTTTGATTGTCATAATCGTCCATGAAGCTGTGCTTTACTCCGTCTTTTTTGTATCCGATTATAGTGTCAATATTTACTGAGTGTATGCTTCTGAATATGTTTGTGTCGACATTGGGATTTATCATCTTCATCTTTTTGATGAGATTTTTCATTTCCGCTCTTTTAGAAGTGCCTTCATCATCAACGGAGCAATGCTCAGTAAATCGGCACGCACACTGAATGAACTGAAGACCGTTGTATTTTCTCCAGCTGATTATGTCTTCCTCATGTATTTTGTACATGGGCCTTATGAGTTCCATTCCTTCAAAATTTGTGCTGTGAAGCTTAGGCATCATTGTCTTGATTTCTGCTGCATAAAACATGCTCATGAGGACTGTTTCTATAGCATCGTCAAAATGGTGACCAAGGGCTATTTTGTTGCATCCAAGTTCCTTTGCGTTTCTGTACAGATATCCTCTTCTCATTCTTGCACAAAGATAACACGGAGTCTCTTCTATGTTTTCAACTATATTGAATATCTGTGTGTCAAAAATCCTTATGGGTATGTTTAATAGTTTTGCGTTGTCAATTATGCGCTGCCTGTTTTCCGGGTTATAGCCCGGGTCCATTACAAGATATTCTGTTTCAAATTTTATTTCGCTGTATCTTTGAAGCTGCTGCATGCATTTTGCCATAAGCATGGAATCTTTGCCTCCGGATATGCAAACTGCAATCTTGTCGCCGTCCTTGATCAAATTGTATTCTTTTATTCCTGATATAAATTTAGACCAAATTGTCTTTCTGTATTTTTTAATTATACTTCTTTCTACTTCTTCAAATTTTTCCATTTATTAATCCTTTTACGAATATAAATTTTCAATGCCTTTATATTATATTAACATAAACATTATAATACAAGAAATAATTTATTCTTCCAGTTCAATAATTTATTGCATGTTTATATATTTTTTGCTATGCTGAATATATATTTATTGTTAATAAATTTTCAAGGGGAAAATAAGGAGGGAATTATGCAAAAAGCTCACGAAGTTGATTATCAGATTTTCGGAGACGACATTCAGTTTGTAGAAATTGGTCTTGACTACGGCGAAACAATCGTAGCTGAACCGGGTGCCATGATGTACATGGATCAAAGCATTGAAATGGACACTGTTTTTGGGGACGGAAGCGGCAAGGACAAAGGAAAAGGTTTTAAGGGAATACTGGCAACTGCAGGCAAGAAGGTTCTTACAGGTGAAAACCTGTTTACATCAACATTCACAAACACAAGCCCAACAAAAAAAGCAATAGCTTTTGCAGCACCTTATCCAGGAAAAATAATACCTGTGGAACTTATGGAATACGG
>NZ_JAJUJR010000224.1 GCF_029265225.1 Sedimentibacter sp. | reverse complement strand
GGTGGAACTCTAATGATGGAGACTGAAGCTAAAAACCTCATAGTGGATGGAGATGCGGTAGTTGGTGCAGTAGCAATTGATGGCGAAGGCAATACAGTAAATATAAAGGCTGAAAAAACTATTCTGGCAACAGGTGGATTCGGAAATAATCCTGATATGCTTTCTGATGCTTTGGAGGGGGTATTATTCTATGGAGCAGCCTCTTCAACAGGTGACGGCATTAATATGGCTAAAGATGCTGGAGCAAAACTTAAATTCATGGACTATGTTAAAATGTACCCTCAGGGAATTGAAGTCGAGCCCGGAAAAGGAAGAGTAGCAACTGTTCACAGCATGCAAACAACACAAAAGACAGGAGCAATATATGTTAACAAAGAAGGCAAGCGTGTTGTAGATGAAAATTTAGATTTTGTTTCTATAAAAAATGCTACAAAAAAACAAACTGATAAAATAATTTACTTGATAATGGATCAAAAAGCTTGGGATAAATGGAGCGTACTTGCAAACGGAGATGAAAATTCAAGTGCTGCTGGAAAATTCACATTTGAAGAGCAAGAAAAATGGTTCAATACACCTGATGGAACTCCTATTTTTCGCCGTGGCAACAATATTGAAGAAGTTGCCAAATCTGCTGGAATTGATGGGGTAGCCTTAAAAGAAACTATAGATAATTGGAACAAGATGGTTGCAGCAGGAGCGGATTCTGAATTTGGCCGTGAAGAGCTGTTCACGCTTGATACGGATGGGACATACTACATAGTTGAACAAAAACTCAGGTTTGCTACAACTTTAGGTGGACTCAGTATAAATGAAAACTTTGAAGTTTTAAATGCAAATGATGAAGCTATTTCAGGGCTATATGCTGCCGGGGAAACAGTTGGCGGTATCCATGGATATGAATCTATGCCTACATGCATGCTTTCATGGGCAGTTACATCCGGCAAACTTGCAGGTGAATCTGTTGCGGCTGCTTTAAATAAATAATTACCATTGTAAATGGGTTGCATAAATTAATTCTTCATTCTAAGATATTAATGCAATTCATTAAAACTAAAGTCAAATATCAAAAGGTATGCAGAAACATTTCATTGCATACCTTTTTAAATTTGCACATCTTCAAATTGACAAGAATTATTCTTCGGCATAATAATAAATAAAACGGCTGCGGATTATTGTCCGCAGCCGCATATATTTGAAATCTTTATATCCATTGAAAATTTAGTTATGCTGTCCATTGTTTCATAAATGTCTGTAATCAGCTTTAATACTTTGCTTTTTTCGCCTCTGACGAAAGTCGAAAGGACTCCCACACTGTTTTCAAGGCCTGAATTAATTATAATATCCAGAACTTTTTTTACATCTTCCATGTAGTTGTCACTCACTATTGGTGTGAAAGTTATCTGACATGAAGCTATTTTTTCCAAAGGGCACATATGTAACCTCCCACTGTTTTTTCAGCCAGTTCATTTTCCTTTTCGTAATTGTAATCCTCTTCAGGTGAAAGTGGTGAAATAAAGAGACATTGACCGGAAGCAGCAAGTTTTTCCTTGTTCCAGTTTTTCATGTCATCCAAAGTTTTAAATTTAGCATACTTAAACACCGTATCTTTGTTGAAGTTTTCATCCTGATATAATTTTCCCCAGCTGCTGTTGCTTGAAATGGTTCCAATCAATACCTGGCCTCCTTCTTTTACAACTCTCAGCATTCCTTGTAACGCCTTCGGAGCATCCTTATCATCTACAAATTCAAACGCAGCCATGGAAAATACGGCATCAAATTCATTTTCTTTAAATTTTAAATCATTTAAATCCATATGTAAAAACTTGATAGGGAGATTTTCTTCCGCTGCCTTTTTGCGTGCAATGTCAAGCATGTTGTCTGAAATATCAATTCCTGTAACATTGCAGCCCATCTTTGCAAGCTTGATGCTGAAGTTTCCTGTTCCGCATCCGATGTCCAAGACGTTCATGCCTCTTTCAACATCTATCATGCTGAAGGCAAGGTCGGTTTCAACTGTATCCACAAAGTTTCCCTTTTTATCTGTATACCATGCATCGTAATCAGATGCAACACTATCAAATATTGCCATAATTTTTACTCCATTTTATTTTTCTGCAACTATTCAAGACTCTTAATAATGTGTTTTTTATAATTCATAAATTTTTCACTTACAATGAAATCCTTATGCCTTGGTTTAGGTTCTTCTATTGTTATTTCCTCAGTTATTTTACCGGGTTTTCCTGCTATGATATAAATTCTGTCTGATAACAATATGGCTTCATCTATGTCGTGCGTAATAAGAAATGTAGAAAGCTTTATTTGTTCCATAACATTCAAATACCATTGATGCATGTTGCCCTTTGTAATGTTGTCCAATGCGCTGAAGGGTTCGTCCAGCAATGCAACCTGGTTTGAAAAAAGATATGTCCTTAAAAGGGCTGCCCTTTGTCTCATTCCACCGGACAGCTGGTTGGGATATTTGTTTTCTGTGCCTGATAAGCCAAACTCTTCAAAATACTTAACAGTATATTCCCGTGCCTTTGATTTTTTCTCTCCCCTTATGATCAAGGGGAGAGATACATTATCAATTATGGTTTTGTAGGGAAGAAGCAGGTCCTTTTGAAGCATGTAGCTTACATTTCCCGTTGTGCCTGTTATGTTTTTTCCGTCAAGTTCAACTGTTCCGCCATCCGGTTTTACAAGGCCTGCTATTACATTGAACAACGTTGTTTTTCCAACGCCACTAACTCCTAAAATGCTGACTATTTCACCTTGTTTTAATTCTATGGAAATGTCATCTATAACTTTAGAACCTTCATAGCTGACAGTAATATTTTTAGTAGTTAGTTTATCCATTGCTATTCCTCTAATCTTTTATATTTATAAATCTAATCCACAAGGTATAGGTTTGTAAATCCTGCCCCTTTAGGAATTTCACTTTCAATCAGCTTGTTTTCAAACAGCCATCCGTAGAAGCCGTCCCATCTTTCCTGGTCTATATAACCCCATTTTTGAGCGTCTGCTATATATTGATCGGCAAGCCATTTCTGACTTTCTGCAACTATTTCTGAATCCAGTTCAGGAGCTGCTTCAAGCAGTATTTTAGCAGCATCTTCAGGATTTTCTATTGCAAATTCATATCCTTGTTTTATGGCAGCCAGTGCTTTTTTAACAGTTTCAGGATTTTCCTGTGCATAATTGGTGTTAGTGATAAGTACAGGGCTGTAGTAATCAAGTTCACTGCCATAGTCAGCAAAGTTTAAGTAATTTGTATCCAATCCCTTAACTTTTGTTGCTATGCCGTCCCATGCATAATACACCCACACGGTATCAATATCAGTCTGCAATGCTGTGATTACATCAGTTACAGTGCTTGGAACCATTTCTATTTCATCAAAGTTTCCGCCGTCATCTTCAACTATTTTTCTGATGATCGCCTGTTCTATTGGCATATCCCATGTAGCATAGTTGTGGCCGGCCATTTTGGCAGGAGAGTCAATACCGTCTTCTTTCAATGAAATTATACCTGAAGTGTTGTGCTGAATCAATGCAGCAACTGCTGTAATAGGCATTGAATTTGCAGAAGCAAAGTTTGGTGCCAGTGTGTCCTGGAAGCTTATTCCGAATTCAGCTCCGCCTCCGCCAACTAAAGCTTCAGCGCCTCCTTCCGGCGGTTGCATGATTTCAACTTCTAATCCTTGTTCAGCAAAATAACCTTTTGCCTGGGCAACATATAAACCTGTGTGGTTTGTATTTGGTGTCCAGTCAAGTACAATTCTGATTTTCTGATTTTCATCTGGCTGCTGGTTTGTGTCTTGTTTCTGTGGTTCATTTGTGCTGCATGATGTAACTACAGACAATAGCATAAGCAAGACAGCAATCAGATAAAAAGATTTTCTTTTTATGTTTTTCATTTTTTAATGTCCTTTCTATTTTGATCTTAATTTTCTTTTTTTGTATTTTCCCATGGCATTGATGCTTTTTTTAGAAATGATACTGCAAACATCAGCAGCAGACTTATGGCTGAAATAAAAAATATTACAGCAAACATCTTGTCAAAGGAATAAGATTTTCTAACCCTGGTCATATAGACCCCAAGACCTGTGAAACCTCCAAGCCACTCAGAAACAACAGCCCCTACTACCGAGTAGGAAACTGAAATTCTAAGTCCCGAGAAAAACTGGCTTAAGGCACCGGGCAATTTAATATGTATAAAGCATTGAAGCCTGTTTGCTCCCATTGCCTTCAATAAATTAAGAGCATCTTTGTCTGCCGAATTAAATCCTTCCAATAAACTTACAGCTATAGGAAAAAACG
>NZ_JAJUJR010000132.1 GCF_029265225.1 Sedimentibacter sp. | reverse complement strand
GAAATGGATGAAGAAAAAAGAAACGCACTGTACGAGGGATGGAAAAAGGCAGTTGGAAGGTCTAAGGACTGGGTATGACCGTAAAAAATTAAGAGTTAAGAGTTAAGAATGAAGAATTATTTCTTATATTTCATATAGTGCATTACATTTAGAGACATGAAAAACTATAATCAGGATGACAAAAATAGAGTTTTTCAGGCTCATGATGACAGTTATAAAACATATTAATTATAATTTTGGAGGGGTAAATGAACAACAATTTTTATATTAACAACAGGGCGCGTTTTGCAGAAAAAATGGATGACTTTTCATCAGCGGTGTTTTTTTCCGGAAAGGCTCCTAGAGAAAGCGCAGATCAGGAATATGATTTTTCCGTTGACAGGAATTTTTTCTATCTGACGGGAATAGACCGTGAAGACATGGTTTTAATTATAAACAAAATAGCCGGTAAAGTAACAGAAGCCTTATACATACCGCCGGTTGACGAATATTTTGAAAAGTGGTTCGGAATTCTCATGCGCAAGGAAGAAGCACAGGAAACGTCAGGAATAAAAACAATTGAAGAAAGAGATTCATTCATGGCTCAGTTTGCCAAAAAACTTTCATCTTCTGACAGACCTGACAATGTATATATTTTTTCATACATAGTTGACAAGGATGAATCATATGACAGCTACAGAAGTCTGGCTCACTGGATACGCAGCCAGTATCCTGCAGTAAACATCAAAAGCTCTCTGGACATAATGATTGAACTCAGAAGTTCAAAATTAGAAGAAGAAGTTAGTGAAATCAGGACTGCAATCGGATATACAAAAGAAGCCCTGGAATTTGTAATGAAAAACTTAAAGCCGGGCAAGTTTGAATATCAGGTCAAGGCAGATTTTGAATACCAGCTCATGCTAAGAGGATCTAAGCCGAGCTTTAAAACTATAGGAGCTTCGGGAGCTAAGGCCGTAATTCTTCACTACATAGAACTCAAACAGAAAATTGAAGACGGAAGTTTAATTTTGCTGGACTTGGGAGCATTGTCAAACAATTACGCATCGGATATAACAAGGACGTATCCTGCAAACGGAAAATTCACACAGAGACAAAAAGACATTTACAACATAGTGCTTGAAGCTCAGGATGTAACTATGGATGCAATGCATGTGGGAGCAAGTGAAGTTGAAGTTAATGACAAAGTAAAGGCTCATTTTGCAAAGGGACTTAAAAGCTTAAATATTATCAAAGATGATGCTGATGTTGAAAAATATTATTATCACGGCATAGGTCATCCTCTGGGACTTGATGTTCATGACTTGAGAAGAAGAGATAAGATTATGCAGGAAAATAATGTCTACACAGTTGAACCCGGTCTTTACATCAAAGAAGAAGGAATAGGAATAAGGATCGAAGACGATGTGTGGGTTACAAAAGGCGGCATTATAAACCTTTCAAAGGATATCATAAAGACTGTAAATGACATTGAAAACTTCATGAAATAAATAAATTGTACAAAAATCGCAGGAAAAATTCCTGCAATTTTTGTACAATAAATAAAGGAAAAGGGTACAAAGTTCAACATGGGCGGCATATTTTGAAATTATAGAAATGCTTGTAGAAAGGTAAAATTATGAGTAAAAATAAAAGTCTTATTGGTTTAATATCAGGCATAGGGGTTGCAGTTTTAATTAATATGCTTTCATTGGAAGGATTGTCTCCCCAGGGAAAAATGTGCCTTGGACTGACATTGATGACTGTTGTATTCTGGGCATTTCAGATAGTTCAGTCTGGCTATTCTTCAGGACTTTATCTGGCACTTCTTGTAATTTTCAAAGTTGCAGAACCGTCAGTCATATTTTCTCCGTGGCTTGGAAGCACAATTTACCTTGTTATAGGAGCATACCTTATTGCTTCTGCTGTTAAATCCTCCGGGCTTGGAGAACGAATAGCCTATGCCTTCATAATTAAATTTGTAAGTTCATATAGAAGCATTATCATTTCAATTTTTGTGCTTACATTTATCCTGAGCATTTTGATACCTCATCCATGGCCAAGGGCGTTCCTTATCATGTCAGTTATGTCCGTGGTAATAAAAAATGCTGAAATACCCAGGGAAGATGCTTCAAAAATAGGACTTGCCGTATTTGCATCAGCAGTTCCTGTGTCTATGATTTTCCTCACAGGTGACAGCGTAATAAATCCTCTTGCTGTACAGGCTTCAGGAGAATCAATAAGCTGGATTCAATGGTTTGTATACATGGGACCTCCAAACATCATAGCATCAGCCATAACATGCGCATTGTTCATGATTCTCTTTAGACCCACTGCACAAGTAACAATCAACAAGGAAGAAATGGCAGAAAAGCTCAGTGCCCTTGGACCTTTTTCAGCAAAAGAAAAAAGAACTGTCATATGGCTTGTGATTGCAGTAGTTTTGTGGATGACCGATTCAATCCACGGAGTTAATATTGGGTGGATCACACTTTTGATTGCAATGCTCATGAGCTTCCCTGTCATAGGAGAAATTCTCACCCCAAAACAATGGGGAGAAGTGCCTGTGTATGTATTGTTGTTCCTTACAGCTGCTATGGCCATCGGCAAGGTTGGAGGTGTTACGGGAATGAACGCATGGATTGCTGAAACAATTCTTCCTTCGTCCATACCTTCAAATCCATTTGTGCTTGCATTTATAATATCTTTGATATCAATGGGTATCCACATGGCTTTGGGAAGTATTATTGCTGTCATAGGAATTGCAATACCGGCTCTTTTAATATTCACGGAGCCCATGGGCATAAGCCCCATAGTCACAACATTATTTGTTTACACCTCAATTGGAATACACTATATACTTCCATTCCATCACCTGGACATGCTGGTAGGCCTGGGAGAAGAAAACGGCATGTACACGCAGAAGGAAGTCACGCGTCTTGGAATTTTTCTTTCGCTGGTTGTGTTCATAATAACTGTTGCAGTAGAAGTTCCTTACTGGAAGATGATAGGATTATTTTAAGCGCACTCAATAATAATTATAGCATTAAAAAATCCCTCTTAATTGTAAGAGGGATTTAGAATTTTTAAGCTTTTTACTCCGTAATCGCCCATTTCCGAGTCCCAGGTTGTCAGTTCATGGCCGTGCCAGTCTGTACCGCCTGTTTTTATGAGTCCGTGTTCATCAGCAAATTTTTCGTATTTTTGTATAAGCTCTTCATTGTGGTAAGGATAGTATACTTCAACTCCACCAAGTCCGTGAGGAAGAAGAAGTTCCATTTCTCTTAAATCTGCATTTCCGATTCGGGCAGGATGAGCAAAGACAGGTATGCCTCCTGCCTGCCTTATAACCTCAACGGCTTCAGAGGAATGCACTGGAAAATCCTCAATGAAGTGGTGTCCAGGGTATTTTCTTACCTTGGTGTTGAAAAATTCAGGCCAGTCTTTCAATGTGTACGGTGCCCCGTCTTCAATCATTGCCTTAAGCATGTCAGACAATGAAAGGGACTGCTTGAAGTCCGCATATTTTAAGATCTTGTTGAGATCAAAATCTACAATGTTGTTTTTTTGGAGCCAGCTGAAGTGTTCCAGAAAACTTTCGTTGAAATGAGCGCCTATAATTTTCAGCAGGTCCTGAAGCTGACTGTTTTTGATGTCAATGTTGTAACCAAGGACATGTATTAAGTGTCCGTTTGAAACGGAAGAAATTTCAACGCCGGGAATAACCTGAATGTTTTCTTTTTGAGCCTTTTCTATTATTTCAGCTACCCCGAAAGTTGTATCGTGGTCTGTCAAGGATAATGCTGTCATGTTTTTATTCTTTGCTATTTCAACTATTTCATCTATGGAATTTGAACCGTCAGAATATTTTGAATGAATGTGTAAGTCAATCATGTGATACTCCTAATTTTTTATATAACATTATATCATTTCCATGATAAAGTTGTCATTATATTTATGATTTCTAATCATTTTTTAATATTGCACTAATTATTTTTGAACTAATTGTGTGTATTATAATTATCAAACGAATATAATAATGGTAAAGGGAGATGTAATATGGAAATTTTAATCGGAATTTTTGTATTCTTTATATTTATAGCTGCAGCTCTTAACATAGGAGTTGTGTTGTTTAAAATATTGTTTACAATAATAGGCGCAATTATGGGACTTGTCCTCATAATCATGCTTATTCCGCTGGGAATCGGATTCCTGCTTATTCCTGCAATAATAATAGGAATAATTGCAGCAATCGTAAAGTGCATACAGCTGATATTTTAGAATAAAATAATACAAACTCCGGACTCGGAGTTTTATTTTTGTTGACAAATAAATGATATTTATGTATAGTTTAACATAAGAATTGAAATAATATATTAATGGCAATGAAGAGAAGAGTAATTTTCAAATCATGATATAGAGAACCGGGAAAGGTGGAAGCCGGGGATTGATTTTTAAATGAACATGGCCTCGGAGCCTTGTGCCTGAACTTTTTTAGGGTACAACGTATGGTATACGTTACAATGCACGGTCAATGACCTGGTAAGGCTCATGCTGCGAAGCATGGGCGAAAAAGAGTGGTAACGCGAAACATCGCCTCTTAGCTTAGTGCTAAGGGGCTTTTTATTTGCAAGAATAGTCAGGAGGAAAAAATGGATAAAGGCAAATATTATTTAACGACAGCAATAGCATATACATCAGGCAAACCCCATATTGGAAATACATACGAAATAGTTCTGGCTGACAGCATAGTCAGATTCAAGAAATTAAACGGATACGATGTGTATTTTCAGACAGGAACTGATGAACATGGAGAAAAAATTCAAATCAAGGCAGAGGAAGCAGGAAAGACTCCTCAGCAGTTTGTTGATGAAGTTGCAGGAGAAATCAAGCGTATTTGGGATTTGATGAACACAAGCTACGATAATTTCGTAAGAACAACAGATCCTATGCATGAGAAAAAAATTCAGCAGATATTCAAGAGACTTTATGACCAGGGAGACATTTACAAAGGATATTACGAAGGATGGTACTGCACACCTGACGAAGCATTCTTTACAGAATCACAGCTTGTTGACGGCAAATGTCCTGACTGCGGAAGAGAAGTACACATGGCAAGAGAAGAGGCATATTTCTTCAAAATGAGCAAGTATGCTGACAGATTGATGAAACATATAGAAGAAAATCCAGAGTTCATTCAGCCAGAATCACGCAAGAATGAAATGGTGAACAACTTCATAAAACCTGGACTTCAGGATTTGTGTGTTTCAAGAACATCATTCAACTGGGGAATCCCGGTAACATTCGATGAAAAACATGTTGTTTATGTATGGATTGATGCCCTCAGCAACTACATCACATTCATAGGTTACGACCCTGACGGAAATCACAGCGAACTTTACAAAAAATACTGGCCTGCCGATGTTCATTTAATAGGCAAGGACATACTGAGATTCCACACAATTTATTGGCCTATACTTTTGATGGCACTTGGGGAAGAACTTCCAAAACAGGTTTTCGGCCACCCGTGGCTCATGGTGGGAGAGGGAAAAATGAGCAAGTCAAAAGGAAATGTTATTTATGCCGATGACCTGGTTGACTTGTTCGGAGTTGATGCAATAAGATATTTCGTCCTTCATGAAATGCCTTTTGCAAGCGATGGAACACTGACATATGAACTTGTAATAGAAAGAATAAATTCAGACCTGGCAAACATACTTGGAAATCTTGTAAACAGAACAGTTACAATGACAAACAAGTATTTTGACGGCGAAATAATGGCACCGTCTGAACATGAACCTATTGACGATGAGCTTATAAGTTTAGCCCTTGAAACACCATTAAAAGTAGAAAAGAAAATGGATGAGCTGAGAGTTTCTGATGCAATAGATGAAATTTTCACTCTTCTCAGAAGAAGCAACAAATATGTTGATGAAACTCAGCCATGGGTTCTTGGCAAGGATGAAAGCAAGAAAGCAAGACTTGGAACTGTTTTATACAACCTGCTTGAATCTATAAGAATAGCAGCAGTGTTGCTGGAACCATTTTTGCCGGAAACAGCACAAAAAATTTACAAGCAGATAAACACTGGCAAGACTGACTGGGATTCTCTTGCACAATTTAACGGAATGGTTCCCGGACAAAAGGTTGGAACACCTGAAATATTGTTTGCAAGAATAGATGCTGTTAAGAAAATGGAAGAAATAAACAAAATTAACGAAGCTAAAAAATCATCTGAAGCACCGGCTCAAGCACCTTGTGAAACAAAAAAAGAAGAAACCAAAGAAACAAAGGAAGAAACTGCAGAAGATGACGGATTGATTTCT
>NZ_JAJUJR010000195.1 GCF_029265225.1 Sedimentibacter sp. | reverse complement strand
CTCAGCCTTCATGAAACAAACACCACAAAAAAACTGGTTGAAGAACTTGAAAAAATGGGTATTGAAACCATAAGCTTTCCTGATTACAACGGATGCATAGGAATTATCCGGGGAGGAAAACCAGGCAAAACAATAATGCTAAGAGCCGATATAGATGCTCTGCCGGTTGTTGAAAAAACAGGTCTCCCCTTTGCTTCTACAAACGGGAACATGCATGCATGCGGTCATGACACCCACATGGCGGTGCAGCTTGGTGCAGCAAAAATTCTTAACGAAATTAAAAATGAACTTCCCGGAACAGTAAAGCTTCTTTTCCAGTCAGGAGAAGAAGCCGGCATGGGCTCTAAATACTATGTTGAAAAAGGATACCTGGACGACGTTGATGCAGTATACGGTGCACATGTTTGGTCAGGAGTTGAAGCAGGAAAATTTAATCTGGAGCCCGGCGAAAGAATGGCCTCCTGCGATACATTCAAAATCATTGTGGAAGGTGTATCCTCTCACGGGTCAGCACCAAACCTGGGCAATGATGCTCTTTATGCTGCTGCTTCCATGGTAATGAACATTCAGTCATTTATGAGCAGAAGAAACAACCCTCTTGAGGCCGCAGTAGTGACAATCGGCACAATAAACGGAGGGCAGAGGTTCAACATAGTAGCAAACCGAATAGAAATGGATGGAGCAACAAGGGCATTCAACAAGACAGTTAGGAACTCCATAGAAGGAGAACTCAGAAAAATTATCGAAAATATGGCAGAAGCCCTTGGAGTTAAGGCAACACTGGAATACAACTACCTTACACACCCAATAATAAACGAAAATGAACAACTTAACAGAATAGCACATGATGCTGCAGTGAAGCTTTTCGGAGAAGATTGTCTTGTGTCAATGACGAAGGTATTGGGAGCCGAGGATTTTTCCCACCTTGTTGCAGACAGACCCGGATTCTTTGGATTTTTCGGATGCCACAATGAAAAAATCGGAGCAGTGTACAGCAACCACAGCGAATTTTTTCTGGTTGACGAAAGCACACTCTACATGGGTTCAGCACTGGCAGCACAGTTTGCATACGACTATCTGACTGAAAATTAAATTTTTGCGCTGAGTATTAATTCTCAGCGTTTTTTCTTTACACTTTTGCTTTTTTAAAATATACTTATATGAGATTAATCTAATGAGGTGGAACATGAAAAGAAAAATATGTTTGTTTTTGGCTGCAGCCATAATGATTTTTTCACTGCATACCGCAGCCTATGCAACAGAACTGGACAAGGAAAAATTTGAACAAGACGTTGATTTTATGGAAAAAGTAATATATTTTGTACTTGACAACTATCAATACGAGGTTTCCCAGGAAGACGTGATTAATGGCCTTTATGACGGTTTCTTCGAAGTTCTTGACGATTACAGCGTATACTACACACCTAAGGAATATCAGGCAATGCTTGAAGATACCGCAGGAGAATTTTCAGGCATAGGTGTCCAGATTATAGATGTTGACGGTAATGTTGTTGTTTTGACTCCTCTTGCCGACTCACCTGCCATAGAAGCAGGGATCAAAGCAGGAGACATAATAAAATATGTGGACGGCAAAGACATAACAGGTCTTACTGTAAACGAGGCTTCCATGCTCATCCGCGGCCAAGAAGGAACAAAGGTTAAAATCGGAGTTATCCGTGAAGGAAAAGACCTCACTTTTGACCTTGTAAGAAGAACCATAGTGACTAGTTCCGTGGAAGGAAAAATCATGGATAACAACATAGGATACCTTAAGGTTACGGAATTTTCAGACAACACTGTAAAATATGTAAAAGAAGAATTAGCTGAATTTGATAAAAGCAATGTGGAAAAAATCGTAATAGATATGAGAAACAACGGAGGCGGAACTCTTGATGCAGCTGTTGACATGCTCAACCTTTTTGTTACTGAAGGAGATGTTGTATACGTAGATTATGCAACCGGTAAAGAGGATGTTTATACAAGCGATCTGGAAGAACAAAAATATGAAATTGCAGTCCTCATCAATGAAGGAAGCGCCAGCGCCACTGAAATTTTCGCAGGGGCTGTAAAGTACAAAAAGGAAGGAACTATTGTGGGAACACAGTCCTTCGGCAAAGGTATAGTACAGACGCTCTACCCTCTTGTAAACGGCAGCGGAGTTAAATTTACAACTGCGGAATATTTTTCAGTTGACAGAACACCTGTACATAAAATAGGAATAACTCCTGACATAATAGTAGAAAATGAAGAAATGGATTTATCCCGTTATCCTGCATTCAGCAATACAAACAAGCCGGTCATAGGTTCTGTGAGCCTTGATGTTCTTGCTGCTGAAATGATACTCGATTCGCTTGGATATGAAGTCAATACACCTGACGGAGTTTACGATCAAACATCCTTCAGCCAGATGATAAAATACCAGGAAGACAACTCACTGTACCCATACGGCACAATAGATTTTGCAACTCAAAAATCATTGTACAGTTCACTTCTTGACCATGCTAAAAACAGCATAGTTGATAAACAGCTCCAGACTGCAGTGGACGCCCTTACAAAATAAACTGTAAAATTTTGAATAAAAATACGAATTCAAGCCTCGGCCAAACTTGCCCGGCTTGAATTTTTTCTATAAAAAATTTATAAAAATTTTTATAAAAAGACTATTGACAAACATTTTTTTCTCTGTTACAATTCATAAAAATTGATCAACAAAAGCTGTGACGGAGAAAAAACTTTTCAATATGACAAGTTACAGAGAGTCGGCGTATGCTGGAAGCCGATACTGTCATGAAAACACACTCGCTCCCGAGCTGATCGTCTGAAAATAGTAGGATGGTACGTTGCCCCGTTAAAGGCTAAGATTTGTCAGAATCTGAATCGAGTGGTTTAGTGTATTTTTTTATACATAAACAATATGGGTGGTACCGCGGATATATCCGTCCCTGAGAGCAAATGCTTTCATGGACGGATTTTTTATTTCCATCGGGAGCCGGATTCTGCAATAAAAAACAAACATTACAGGAGGTTTCAAATGGAAAGAATAATCAAAATTTTCGACACAACATTAAGAGACGGAGAGCAGTCACCCGGCTGCAGCATGAACCTGAAAGAAAAAATCGAGATGGCTGCTCAGCTTGAACGAATGAATGTGGATATTATTGAGGCTGGCTTTGCAGCTGCTTCACCTGGAGACCTGATGGCAATTCAGGAAATTTCAAAGCACATAAAAAACTGCACCATCGCCAGTCTTGCACGTTCCAACAAAGATGACATCGACAAGGCATGGGAAAGTTTAAAATATGCCGCCCATCCGCGCATACACGTCTTCATAGCAACGTCACCAATACACATGGAATACAAGCTTAACATGACACCGGAGCAGGTT
Organism: Sedimentibacter sp.; assembly: GCF_029265225.1. GTDB lineage: Bacteria > Bacillota > Clostridia > Tissierellales > Sedimentibacteraceae > Sedimentibacter. The sequence goes on along the minus strand of NZ_JAJUJR010000195.1, from coordinate 1,473 downwards.
GTTAATGCTACAGAGGAACTGGTTTCTTATGCAAAATCAAAATGCAGTGACATTGAATTTTCATGCGAAGATGCTACAAGAAGCGATGTTGATTTCATTGCAAAAGTCATAGATACGGCCATAAAAGCCGGAGCAACTACAATAAACATTCCTGATACGGTGGGATACACAACACCCGATGAATATTACAACTTCATCCTTTCAATCACTGAAAAATGCCCGGCAATCAAGACAGTAGACATTTCTGTCCACTGCCACAACGATTTAGGAATGGGTGTTGCTAACACACTGGCAGCCATAAGGGCAGGAGCAACACAAATCGAGTGCACGGTAAACGGCATCGGAGAAAGGGCAGGAAATGCAGCCCTTGAAGAAATAGTAATGGCCATAAAAACAAGAAAAGATTATTTCCAGGCTGACACAAGAATAGATACCAAACAGATAATGAGAAGCAGCAACCTTTTGACAAGAATTACCGGCATCAAGGTTCAGCCTAACAAGGCAATTGTGGGAGACAATGCATTTTCTCATGAATCAGGCATCCATCAGCACGGAGTTTTAAAAAATAAACAGACATACGAAATAATGACTCCTGAATCTGTAGGACTTGACAAAAACAAGCTTGTTCTGGGAAAGCACTCCGGAAGACATGCATTCAGGGACAAATTGGAACAATTAGGCTACAGGCTTACAAATGAAGAACTGGATGAAGCATTTAAAAAGTTCAAGGACCTGGCAGATAAAAAGAAAGATGTTTACGACAAGGACATTGAAGCTTTGGTTTCAAGACAAAGAATTGACGTTCCAAGGACATACGAGCTTCACAATTATGTAATAAACACAGGCAACGTTATTACTCCTACTGCAACAGTTTCAATCAAGAAGGACAAAGTCATCAGGGAAGAGGTTGCAACCGGTGACGGTCCCATATATGCATCATTTAAAGCCATAGAAAAAATACTGGGCAGAGACTATGAACTGGATGATTTTTCAATCAATTCCATCACAGAAGGCGAAGATGCACTGGGAGACGTAATGGTAAGGCTGAACGACAACGGCGAAAAGTTCGTTGGCAGAGGAATGAGCACCGACATTATTGAAGCCAGCATAACAGCATATATAAATGCAATAAACAAAATGATTTACGAAAAACAAAATATTATTCAATAAGGAGATTACCATGGGTATGACAATGACACAAAAAATCCTGGCAGCACATGCGGGATTGAATGAAGTAAAAGCAGGACAATTTATCGAAATGAACCTTGACCTGGTTCTTGGCAATGACATTACGGCTCCTGTTGCCATTAAGGAATTTAAAAAAATGGGAGCAGAAAAAATATATCACAAAGACAAGGTCGTCATTGTTCTTGACCACTTTGTTCCAAATAAGGATATAAAATCAGCCGAGCAGTGCAAAATATCAAGAGAATTTGCTAAAGAGCAGGAAATCACGAATTTCTTCGACGTGGG
>NZ_JAJUJR010000372.1 GCF_029265225.1 Sedimentibacter sp. | reverse complement strand
ATTGATTATGGAATGGGAAATCTTGCATCTGTAGAAAGAGCATTTGAGCGTCTTGGTGTGGATGTTAAAATAAGCAGCAAAACAGAAGATTTAAGGAATGCAAAATCACTCATACTTCCGGGTGTGGGAGCTTTCAGGGATGCTATAAAGCTTCTTGATGAATCCGGTCTAAGCACAGTAATAAAAGAAGAGGTTTCCAAAGGAAAATATCTCATTGGTATTTGTCTTGGAATGCAGCTTTTATATGAAAAGGGTTATGAATACGGCGAATATGACGGGCTGGGCCTTATTAAGGGTGACATTGAATTTCTTGATGTCAATCTCAAGGTTCCTCACATGGGATGGAACAACTTGAAGTTCAACAAACAGGATCCCATTTTAAAATACATCAAGGAAGACGAGTATGTGTACTTTGTTCATTCCTATTATGCAGTTTCAGACAATTCTGAACTTGTGGCATATTCAGATTATGAAAAAAAAGTTCCTGCCATCGTAAGGAAAAACAATGTTTACGGAATTCAGTTCCATCCTGAAAAAAGCGGTGAAACAGGACAAAATATACTTAAAGCATATAAAGAAATCATAGAAAACTAAAAGGAGAGGACAGTGACTACTGTCAATAAAATATGATATTATTTCCGGCAATAGACATAAAGGACAATAAATGCGTAAGGCTCACCCAGGGTAAATTTGAACTGATGAATGTGTATTCAGATGACCCGGTTGAAATGGCTAAAAAATGGGAGAGCTTAGGAGCAGAATATCTTCACGTAGTGGACCTTGACGGGGCAAAGGATGAAGGATTCAATAACAGAAAGTCCATAGAAAAAATAGCAAAATCAATTAAAATACCCATGCAGACAGGCGGAGGAATAAGAAACGGCGAGAGAATCAAAAACCTCATTGAAATGGGTGTTGAAAGAGCAATAGTTGGTACTATGGCAATAGAAAATCAGGAACTGTTAACTAATCTTGCAGCAGTTTACAAGGAGCATCTGGCTGTTTCCATTGACGCCTTCAAGGGCAAGGTTGCAACAAGAGGATGGCAGGACGTAGGTAATGTGGATTCAGTTGACATTTGCAAATTTCTTGAAAGCATCGGCATCAGGACTTTGGTTTACACTGACATTTCAAAAGACGGAATGCTGTCAGGACCTAATTTTGAAATATATGAAGAGCTGTCACAGAAGACAAAACTTGACATCATTGCTTCAGGAGGAGTTACATCAATTGATGACATCAGGAGATTAAACAGCATGAACATGTACGGAGCAATAATAGGAAAGGCTCTTTACGACAACAAGCTGGTTTTCAAGGAAGCATTATTGTCAATTAAGAATTAAGAGTTAAGAATGAACAATTACTTCTTCATAAGAAGAAAGGAGATACTATGCTTGCAAGAAGAATAATTCCCTGCCTGGATGTGAGAAACGGAAGGGTGGTTAAGGGTAAAAATTTTAAAGACATACAGGATGTTGACGATCCGGCACGACTGGGAAAGTATTACAGCGACTCTGGTGCTGACGAACTTGTATTTTATGATATTACGGCTTCAAATGAAGAAAGAAAAACATCCCTTGAATTTGTAAAAAAGGTTGCTCATGAAATAAACATTCCTTTTTCCGTGGGCGGTGGAGTATCAACCATTGATGACTTCAAGTTTATCCTGCGAAGCGGCGCCGACAAGGTTTCTGTAAATTCATCGGCTGTAAGAAATCCAAATCTCATAAAGGAAGCATCAGAGCGATTCGGAAATCAGTGTGTTGTGTTGTCCATAGACGCCAAGAAAAACGAAGAAGGTTCATGGAGCGTGTATGTCAAGGGAGGAAGAGAAAAAACTTCCCTTGATGCAGTTGAATGGGCTGTGAAAGGAGTAGGACTGGGAGCAGGTGAAATTGTTGTAAACAGCATTGATGAAGACGGCATGAAAAACGGTTATGACCTAGGACTGTTGAAAAAAATCACAGATGCAGTAAATGTTCCTGTGATTGCTTCTGGAGGGGCAGGAAAGATGGAACATTTCCTGGAGGCTGTAAAGTATGCTGATGCCGATGGAATTCTTGCTGCTTCGGTGTTTCACTTTGGAGAAATAAAAATAAGTGATTTGAAGAAATATTTGAAGGAAAATGGTGTTGAAGTAAGAGTGTAGCGCTGAGTCTGAAAAATATAAATTTCAATAATTTTAAGAAAGTCAATGAAATGAAATTAATATTTTTCTTCCTGCTGACATTTTGGGAATTGTAACGTCAATCCGAAAAACAAAGGCATACATCCGCTACGCTAAGTGTGCCAAGACTGTTTTTCTACTTTCGTACAATTCCACAAAATAGCGCTGAGTCAAAAAATATAAATTTCAATCATTTTAAGAAAGTCAAAATACAAAGAAATCACTTTATATAAAAATATAAGAAATAAATCATATAAATTGTTGAAAGAAGGATATATAAATGGAAATGGAAAGTTTATT
>NZ_JAJUJR010000300.1 GCF_029265225.1 Sedimentibacter sp. | reverse complement strand
CGACTGGGCAAAGGCTACAGCCATGGGCGTTTCAAGCTACGGACAAATGACTGCAGGTGGATGGATGTACATTGGACCTCAGGGAATAGTTCACGGAACATTCAACACTCTTATCAATGCAGGCAGAAAGGAACTTGGAATACCTGCTGACAAGGATCTTGCAGGACATCTTTTCATCACTTCAGGTCTTGGAGGAATGAGCGGCGCTCAGCCAAAGGCTGTTGAAATTGCCAACGGTGTCGGAATAATTGCTGAAGTCGATTATTCAAGAATTGAAACAAGACTGAACCAGGGGTGGGTTTCCATGGTAACTGACAGTCTTGAAGAAGCTTTTAAAAAGGCTCAGGAATACCTGGACAAAAAACAGACAATTTCCATTGCATATCACGGAAACATAGTTGACCTCCTTGAATATGCAGTTGATAAAAACATTCACGTGGACCTTTTGTCCGACCAGACATCCTGCCATGTTCCATATGACGGAGGTTACTGCCCTAAAGGACTCACTTTTGAGCAAAGAACAGAGCTGTTAAAGGCTGACAGGGAAAAATTTGCTGAACTTGTAAACAAATCTCTGGCAGAACATTTCAAGGCAGTAAAAACACTGGTTGAAAGAGGAACATATTTCTTTGATTACGGCAATGCATTCATGAAAGCTGTTTTTGATGCAGGAGTGAAGGAAATTGCGAAAAATGGAACTGACACCAGCGAAGGGTTCATATTCCCATCCTATGTGGAAGACATAATGGGACCAATGCTGTTTGATTACGGCTACGGACCTTTCAGATGGGTTTGCTTAAGCGGAAATCCTGAAGACTTAAAAAGGACTGACCATGCTGCCATGTCCTGCATAAATCCTGACAGAAGAGGACAGGACAGAGACAACTACATCTGGATACGCGATGCTGAAAAGAATAAGCTTGTAGTTGGAACACAAGCCAGAATTCTTTATCAGGACGCACTTGGAAGAAGGGACATTGCCCTTAAGTTCAATGAAATGGTAAGAAACGGTGAAATAGGCCCTGTGATGATAGGAAGAGACCATCATGACACAGGTGGAACAGATTCACCATTCAGAGAAACATCAAACATATATGACGGAAGCAATGTTACAGCAGATATGGCAGTACACTGCTTTGCTGGAAATGCAGCAAGAGGAATGAGCCTTGTTGCCCTTCACAATGGCGGCGGAGTTGGAATAAGCAAGTCCATAAATGGTGGATTTGGAATGGTTCTCGACGGAAGCAGAAGAGTTGATGAAATTCTTTTTAAATCAATACCATGGGACACAATGGTTGGAGTTTCAAGAAGGTCATGGGCAAGAAATGAACATTCCATTGAAACAACAATGGAATACAACAAGCAGTTTGCAGGAGAAGACCACATTACAATTCCTTATGTTGCAAGCGATGAACTTATCGACAGAACATTTACAGAATATAAAAAATAACAGGAGAAAACCATGAACAAAATAATAGAATGCGTTCCAAATTTCAGTGAAGGAAGAGATTTACAGAAATTAGAAAAAATACTTGATGTTTTCAGAGGAAAGAAAAATATTAAGCTTCTTGATTATTCCAGCGACGAGGACCACAACAGAACAGTTGTCACTCTTGTTGGTGAACCGGAAGAATTAGGGGCTGCCATGATTGAAGCCATAGGTAGGGCAGTTGAATTAATAGACCTCAATCATCACGAAGGACAGCATCCACGTATGGGAGCAGTTGACGTTATTCCATTCATTCCAATAAAGAATGCAACTGTTGAAGAAGCAGATGCTCTTGCAAAGCATGTTGCAAAGGAAGCTTCTGAAAAATACGGACTGCCGTTTTTCCTTTATGAAAAATCAGCAACAGCTCCTCACAGAGAAAATCTTGCTAACATAAGAAAAGGACAGTTTGAAGGAATGGCAGAAAAAATGAAGGATGACATGTGGAAGCCTGACTTTGGTCCTGAAACAATTCATCCTACAGCAGGTGCTACAGTAATTGGAGCAAGAATGCCTCTTGTTGCATACAATGTTAATCTTTCAACCAGCAACCTGGAAATTGCAAGCAAAATTGCAAAACAGGTGAGACACTTAAGCGGTGGTTTCAGATATGTGAAGGCTCTTGAAATAGAACTTGAAGACAGGGGCATAGTGCAGGTATCCATGAACCTGACGGACTACACAAAGACATCCATTTACAGAGTTTTTGAAACAATCAAAATGGAAGCTGCAAGATACGGAGTTAACATTGTGGGAAGCGAAATAGTAGGGCTTGTTCCAATGCAGGCATTGGTTGATACAGCAGATTATTATTTAAGACTTGAAAATTTCTCAAGCGACCAGGTGCTTGAAACAAGGCTGCAGTAAAATATATTACCTTCTGCATTTCGGTGCAGAGGGTAGATACGAAAGGAGAAACATGAAAAGACTTATTATAAAAAATGCTTCAGAGCTTGTAACATGCAGAGGAAATGCTCCTAAACACGGCAAGGAAATGTCAGACATCGGCATGATCCGAAACGGTGCTGTTGTTGTTGAAGACGGTATAATTGTTGAAGTTGGTGATTCAGATGAGATTCTTTCAAAATATGATGAAAATGAATATACAGTAATAGATGCAGCAGATAAGGCGGTGCTCCCGGGATTCATTGATTCTCACACTCATTTTATTTTCGGTGGGTACAGGGCTGACGAATTTTCATGGAGGTTAAGAGGGGACAATTACATGTCCATCATGGAAAGAGGAGGCGGAATAACAAGTTCCGTAAGGGCAACAAGAAGCACAACACTGGATGAATTTGTACAGACAGGCAAGAAAAGACTTGATAAAATTCTTGATATGGGTGTTACAACCGTAGAAGGAAAAAGCGGATACGGTCTTGACATGGAGACGGAAATAAGGCAGCTTGAAGCAATGAAAAAACTTGATGAAATCCACCCGGTTGACGTTGTTTCCACATTCCTGGGACCTCACAGCGTGCTCCCCGAATACAAGGGTAAAGAAGATTATTTCATTGATTTCATGATAAATGATGTTCTTAAAGTTGTTACTGAAAAAGAATTGGCGGAATTTGCAGACATTTTCTGCGAAAAAAATGTGTTCACAGTGGAACAGTCAAAGAAGTTTTTGTCTGCAGCCAAAAAGGCAGGATTAAAACTTAAAATCCATGCCGATGAAATGGTTCAGCTTGGAGGAACAGAACTTGCAGTTGAACTGGGCTGTGTTTCTGCAGACCATCTGCTGCAGTCTTCTGATGAAGGAATCAATATGCTTTCTAAGTCTGAAACAATTGCCACACTTCTGCCTGCAACTGCATTTTGTCTCAAGGAAGAATATGCAAGGGGAAGAATGATGATTGATAACGGCTGTGCTGTGGCACTGGCTACGGATTTCAATCCGGGAAGCTGCTTCACAAATTCAATACCTCTTGTCATTGCATT
>NZ_JAJUJR010000140.1 GCF_029265225.1 Sedimentibacter sp. | reverse complement strand
GCTGCAACAATGTTCTTTGCAATGTGTCTTGCTGCATATGCTGCTGAACGGTCAACCTTTGTTGGATCTTATCCGGAGAATGCTCCGCCGCCGTGTCTTGAGTATCCGCCGGATGTGTCAACTATTATTTTTCTTCCAGTGAGTCCAGAGTCTCCCTGAGGTCCTCCTATAACGAATCTTCCTGTTGGATTAACGAAATATTTCGTATTTTCATCAAGAAGTTCTGCAGGAACAGTTGTCTTGATAACATGCTCCATAAGGTCCTTTTGTATTGTTTCTCTGTCAGCTTCAGGATTGTGCTGAGTTGAAATAACAATTGTATCAACTCTTACTGGCTTGTTGTCATGATATTCGATTGTCACCTGAGTTTTTCCGTCAGGTCTTAAGTATGGAACAGTCTTGTTCTTTCTTACTTCAGACAGCTTCAGTGAAAGCTTGTGTGCCAGTGATATTGGCATAGGCATAAGTTCAGGAGTTTCATTGCATGCGAATCCAAACATCATACCCTGGTCTCCGGCGCCTATCATGTCATTTGTATCAACATGAGCCTTCTTGTATTCGTCGGCTTCATTAACGCCCATTGCTATGTCTTGTGACTGTTCTTCTATTGATGTAAATACGGCGCATGTCTTGTAGTCGAATCCGTATTCTGCGTTGTCATATCCTATGTTTTCTACTGTCTTTCTTACTATCTTTGGAATATCAATGTAGCAGTTTGTGCTTATTTCTCCTGCCACTAGTACGAAACCTGTTTTAGTAACTGTTTCACAGGCAACTCTTCCGTTAGGATCTTGTTCCAAAATTGCATCTAAGATGCCATCTGAAATCTGGTCGCACATTTTGTCTGGGTGACCTTCTGTAACTGATTCAGATGTAAATAACCATTTCTTCATCTTTTATTCCTTTCTCATATGAATTACATACATAAAAAAACTCTTCCAAAGAAGAGGTCGCAGTCTTTGTATAACCTCATCTATCGGAAATCCGCGGGAATTGGCACCTTGAATAATCAGGCTGCCGGGTTTCATAGGGCCTCGTCCCTCCACCACTCTTGATAAGGAGTTTGTTCAATAATAGCATATACTTTTTTTAATGTCAACAATATTATTGTAAAATTTTTCTCCCTAAAAAACATTCAATTTACAATGATTGATGATTTCTATCTGTTTAAATTTTAAAATATTTTGCTTTAGAACTGCTTAAGTTTATATTTCCCAGATGAATTTCATTTATTACATTTTTTTCAAAATTAATCCTGGGCTTCGTTATCTGAAATTTATTAAATGGAACTTTTTTGTTTCTCCTGCGTCTTAAATATTATGCTGCATTTCTATAAATTGCTAGTTCCATAGGGAAATTTGGTATTAAATTATAATTTAAATGTGGTATAATGGAATATAAAAATGAAGGGAATGATACAATGATTATTAAAAAGATAGCGGCTGTTTCAGCAGCCATTGCTCTCATGATGGCATCAAACGCGTATGCCAGCAGCTTTTACACGGTATACGACTTAACAGAAGAAACAAGGCTCTCCACGGGCATTACATATGAAAGTATTGAAAGATACACTTCACTGGGGTGGATGAACATCAATGTCATAAGAGCTGACCTTACTGACAAATACACTGCTGTAGACCCCATAACAAATGCAAACGGTGTATCCAACAGAGCATCACTAAGCTCCATGATGAAATCATCAGGTGCTGTTGCAGCAGTTAACGGAGACTTCTTCTATATGGGAAGCCCTACATACACATACGGTCCTCTTATTTCGGACAGCAAAATAATAACTTCTCCTCTTCCTTACAGCTACGGTTATCCAACCGTATCAAGGTTACTGGACGGTTCTGTAGACATTTCAGTATGGAACCCTAAAATCACTCTTTACGGCGGAGATGCCACAGCCTTTGATGTTACAGTAATGAACAAGACTTCATCACTGGACTGGGCTCCGACAATTCTTACAACAGATTGGAACAGCACATCACCCGGCTACACCAACAAGGACATTGTTGAAGTTGTCGTAAAAGACGGTACTGTTTCTGAAGTGAGAAAAAACCAGCCTGCAACAATAATCCCAACAGACGGATACGTAATAGCCAGTTCCAATCAAACTGTAATGGATCAGATGCTAAAATCATTCCAGTCCGGCAATCCGGTTTCTCTTGACATAGAGCTTGACTTCAGCCCTGAAAATGTTGAATGGGCTTTCGGAGCACTCAATTACCTTGTAAAGGACGGACAGTTCAATGAAGCAAGCAGCGAGGTGCTTGGATCAAATCCGAGAACTGCCATTGGATTCAACAAGGACAATACTGAAATTATAATGGTTACAATCGACGGAAGAAACAAAAATTACGTTGGAGTAAAACAAACTGAACTTGCACAAATAATGATAGACCTTGGAGCATACACTGCAGTAAACATGGACGGCGGCGGATCTACAACAATGGGAATTGATTTTTTAAAGAATTCCAACATCACAGTTGTAAACATTCCTTCAGACGGAAGAGAAAGAAACATTGCTTCAGGCGTGGGAGTTTTCAACAATTCTCCTGACAGCGACAAGGCAAGCAAAATTGAAATCAAGACTGACAAGGCAGTTTTCAACAACACTGAAACACCTATTGAACTGAATGTTTTCAACGAATATTACACACCTATAAGTGTAAATTCAAGCGATGTGGAATATTCCGTTAAGCCTTCAAATTCAGGCAAGGTGGTAAACAACGTATTTTACCCAAGCAAAGCTGGAAATGTAACAATAACTGCTGAAATTGGAGATGCAAAAGGAAGCGTAGAAATTGAAGTGCTTGATAGTCCTGCAGCATTGGAATTTGATGTTGATACGCTTGTTATGTCCCACGGTGACACTTACAACCTGGGCAATGCACTGGGAATTGACAAAAATGGAAAATCAGCATACATCCCTTCCAAGTATCTTTCATATTCATACAGAAACAAGGTAGGAAAGGTTACTGACGGAATTTTCACTGCCGGTGAAACAAGCAACACAGGAGCAATCACTGCGACATTCGGTGATGCAGTGAAAAACATAATAGTAAAGGTTGGCTACAGATACCAGACACTCAACCGTTTTGAAGATTTGGAAAATCTGAAGCTTAATTTATATCCCGAAGGTTCTGACGGCAAAATCTCCATCACTGATAAATTTGTGAAGGAAGGTTCAAATGCATTGAAGCTTGATTACGATTTTACAAAAATGACTGATCAAAGCATTGCATTTGTAGAATTTGGCGACAACGGTCAGGGAATACGACTTGAAGACAAGCCAAAAGCCATCGGCATGTGGGTGTACGGCGACGGCAAGAACCACTGGCTAAGAACAAGAATAACAGATGCCTACGGCAATGAAATAAAGATAACATTTGAAGATGAAGTAAACTTCACTGGCTGGAAATGGGTTGAAGCATTCATTCCTGAAGGAACAGCATATCCTGTTACATTAAAGAACATTTATCTGGCAGAAATCAATGAAACAAGAAAAGATGCCGGAACCATATACATCGATAACCTGAGAATCATGTATGAGCCTAAGGACAAAGCATTAGGCTTAAGAGAAGAAACACATTTTACAGATTCCATGAAGACATCTTCAATTAAAGACTTCACTGAAAAACTTGTAATAACTCCTGAAAAAACTGAAATAAAGACATCCGGCTCAAAATCAGGAAACATAATATATTTTGATGGTGTTGTCACAAACGGAACAATGAGCGCAAGCAACACAACCATGTGGAACAACATAAAAAGCTTTGAAAACTACCAGGACAAGGTGCTTGTTCTTTCAATGAACAGCAGCCTGGACAAAATAAGTGACCAGCGTGAAGTCCAGGTTTTAAAGGCAATACTTGAAAAAGCTTCTGAAAACAACCAGGTGTTTGTGGTTTGCAAAGGAACAGAAGAAAATACTGTAATTGAAAACAACGTAAGATACATTACTTACGACGACAGCCTTGAGCTTGGCATAACTGATGAAGGAACTTCATATAAAAATTGACAGTTTGCCCATAAAAGTGGTATTATTGTAGATATATTACAATATGGATGAATGTCAAGGAGGAACCATGTGGAAAGAATTTAAGAAGTTTGCATTCAAGGGAAATGTTTTGGATATGGCAGTGGGTGTTATAATGGGTGGAGCCTTCGGCAAAATAGTTACGTCTGTGGTTAACGACCTCATAATGCCTGTGCTTGGATTTTTAATGGCAGGCATGGACTTCAAGACCATGAAGTACGTCATGAGCCCTGCGGTCATGGACGGGGAAACCGTGGTAAAAGCTGAAGCAGCAATACTCTACGGCAATTTCATTCAAAACGTTGTTGACTTTTTAATAGTTGCGGCATCAATTTTCCTGTTTGTAAAACTAATAAACAAGTCAAAGGAAAAATTGGTAAAACAAGAAGCACCTGCACCTGAAGCACCAAAAGGACCTACTCAGGAAGAGCTTTTGACAGAAATAAGAGACTTGCTGAAAGAAAAATAATTCAAGAGCCTTCGGGCTCTTTTTTGTTCAAACAAATCAATTTTCCTTGAATTTTATTTTTTTTCTGTTAGAATTAGATAGTAAAATAACCCTTGGAGGAAATTATGAGTTTATATACAGAATGGACAGAAACACTAAAAGGAATAACCACACAGGAAGAATATCAGGCTTTTTTTAATGAATATATGACAAAAGAAACTGAATGCTACAGAAATATTCTTAAGACAAAAAATCCTGTGCTTGAAGGAACAGTTAAGGAACTGGCAGAAAAAAACAACATGACTGCCATGGAATTTGTAGGATTTTTAGACGGCGGAAACACTAGCTTGAAAGAAGCAATAGAGCTTGAAAACCTGGAAGAAGACTCCCAGATTAAAGCTGAATTCGACTTTGAAAAGCTTCTCTGGAACATGCATGATTCTAAAGCAGAATGGCTTTACGGTATGGAAGAATGGAGCAACATTTTCGATGAAGAAAAGAGAAAAGAAATTAAAAAAGATTACAACCGTTCAAAAATAGTTGTAAAAGGTGACAAAGTCGGAAGAAATGATCCATGTCCATGCGGATCAGGAAAAAAATACAAAAAATGCTGCGGTAAATAGCCGCTGCAGGGGGGATATTATGAATAAGACAAAGGGTCTGGCCTTCGCCATTTTGGCGGCTTTTATTTATGGTTTCACCCCTGTGCTTGGTAAACTGACTTATCTGGAAGGAAGCAATTCTATGTCTTTGACATTTTACAGAAACTTCCTTTCAATACCTCTTCTTTTTGCAATCCTTAAATATAAGAACGTTCCGGTTGCGGCTGACAAAAATGAACTTAAAAAGCTTGCAATACTAGGATCAATGGGTTCAACACTCACAGCCCTCACGCTTTATGCTTCCTACAACTACATATCTGTGGGAATGAGCACAACCATTCATTACATATATCCGGTGCTTGTAACTGTTGCCTGTGTTTTTATTTTCAAGGAAAAAATAAGCAAGGAAAAAGTAATCGCCCTGGTGCTTTCAACTATGGGAGTTTTCATGTTTTTTGAAGGAAACTTCAGCCTTGTTGGCATATCCCTGGCGCTGCTGTCGGGAGTTGTGTATGCTGCTCATCTGTTGTTCATTGACAAAAGCGGGCTTAACAAGATGTATCCTTTTAAAATAACATTTTATGCTGCCATATTCTCGTCTATTTATTTATTTATATTTGGAATAATAAGCGGCACCCTTGTTTTCAAAATGTCTGCGACAGGATGGATTTTCACATTCCTGGTGGCATTTTTCGTTTCATTCCTGGCAAACACATTCATTCCAATAGCCGTAAAAAACGTGGGACCCACTGTTACGTCAATCTTAGGAATGTTTGAACCCATAACAAGCATCTTGCTTGGAATGCTATTTTTAGGAGAGCCTGCCACATTGAGAAATGCAGCAGCCTGCATTTTAATCTTGACAGGGGTGCTCATTGTTACGATTGCAAAGGACAAGAACAGTGAAGCAAATTGCAATGGACTGTCTTAAAAAGACATAGCGAAATAATTATCATAAT
>NZ_JAJUJR010000068.1 GCF_029265225.1 Sedimentibacter sp. | reverse complement strand
TGTTCCGTTTTCATCAGCAAAAAATTCTGAAACAAAAAAGCTTGAAAAAATATCATTATCATCTTCAAAGGTGATAGCAATCGGAGCATCAACAGGAGGAACGGAAGCAACACTAACAATTCTAAAATCCCTTCCTGCTGATATACCGGGTGTACTGGTGACACAGCACATGCCAGCAGGATTTACAAAAATGTATGCAGACAGGCTGAACAAAATCTGTGATGTAGAAGTCAGGGAAGCATCAGACGGGGACAGAGTGGAAAAAGGGCTTGTGCTCATAGCACCAGGCGACAAGCAGATGAAACTTGTTAAGGATGAAAAAGGCTATTATGTTTCCTGCAAACCAGGTGAAAAGGTAAGCGGACACTGCCCGTCAGTTGATGTATTGTTTAATTCGGTGGCTGAAAATGCAGGGAAAAATTCCGTGGGGATTATACTCACAGGAATGGGTAAGGACGGAGCACAAGGGCTTTTGAACATGAAAAAAACCGGTGCGTTTACAGTTGGTCAGGATGAAAAATCATCCGTTGTTTACGGAATGCCAATGGTTGCATTCAACATTGGGGCAGTGATGGTTCAGTCTGATGTAGAAGACATAGCTGAAATACTCATAAAGCACTTGAATAAATAATATGGAGCTGCCAATTAATTTACCGGCAGCAGAAAGGGGAAAAAATGTCAACATTATCCACAAGCTTATATGGCTCATCATCAAGCAAAGGCTTCGGAGGGCTGGTTTCGGGACTTGACACAGACGATTTGGTCAATCAGATGCTGGCAGGAACAAAATCAAAAATAAATAAACAGTATCAGGCAAAACAAAGGCTGTTGTACAGGCAGGAAGCTTACAGGGAAATAAGCACAAAGCTTGTGTCATTCAACAACACTTATTTTTCCTATTCATCCGGCTCAAGCACAAATATATTAAGCTCCAAGTTTTTTGAATCTTATAAATATACTTCATCATCAAAATATGTCAATGTAACCGGAAATGCAGACAACATAAGCAACTTTTCAATAGATGCAATTTCAAGCGTAGCTACAAGCGCAAGTTTTGCATCAAACAAAAAGGTTACAAGCGGTGAATTTACAACAGAGACTCTCGGTTCAAAGACGTCAACATTGGCCGGTGCCACAATGACAATTGAATATGACGGGAAATCTTATAACTTGCAGCTGGACAAAGGGTTTGGAAATGGAGAAGTTGATGTAACACTGGAATCAGTAAAGAATGAAATAAATGAACAACTTGCAAAAATAAGCGGACTAAACGGTGTTACTGCGAGTATAACAGCAGATAATAAATTGTCCATTACAGGCAGCAAAGAAGTTAAATTAACTGCAGCCAGCAGTTCAGTTATTGATAACCTGAACATGAAAGTAGGGCAGACGGCTGTTTCTGGGGAAATAGATACAACAAAACTTACAAAATCAACTGAAGGAATATTAAAAAACACAGAAAATTACATTACGTTTGAATTAAATGGTGTTACGAAGAAAATAAATATGGACAGCAGTCTTACAGATGCAGCATCGCTGGAAACTTATATTCAAAGTAAACTTGATTCAGCATATGGCAGCGGCAAGGTAACTGCTGACTACGATGATATAACTAAGAAGTTCACATTTTCTGCATCAAGCGAAACGGACATATTCGGTGTAAGCAGCATCAGCACTGAATTGAGCAACTATACGGGAATAGAAACAGGCGACTACAACAGGGTAAATAAAACAAGAGCATTAAATCAATTGGGGCTGCCTGGATTAGAAGCAAAGGATACATATCAGATAAAAGTAAATGATGCGACAATTGACATTAAAAACACGATGTCAGTTACTGACATCATCAACACAATCAACAGCAATGCTGAAGCAGGTGTTAAGGTTTATTATTCGTCCACAACAAATACATTTACGGTTAAATCAACTGAAACAGGATCTCATAACGGTGTCAGCATCACAGATGTAGATGGTGGAGGAAACCTTGCAGCAACACTGTTTGGGACAGGTGTAAGTCTTAATGAAGGAGAACATCTGAATGCAGTAGATGAGCAAAATGGAATTTACGCACTTCTGGATAAAGATGGTGCAAAAGTTGCTGATGTTACTTTTAACAGTGCAACAAAACAATATGCTGTCAATTATACAGATCCAGCCAAAACAGATGTGGCTGCAGCAGATTATTTTGTAAATGCAGGAACTGACACTGTAATGACCTATACACTTAATGGCGTGCAAAATACTATTACAAGAAGCACAGCCAATTTTACAATTGATGACATAAACCTTGAACTTAATGAAAAGGCACAAGGGCTTACTGCAGCTGATGAACCCATAACTTTTGACGCTACAAACAATGCAGATGAAGTTGTTGAAAAAGTTAAAAAATTCATTGATACATACAATGAAATTATTACTTTGATTGGTACCAAGACAAGTGAAAAACCAAACAGGGATTATTCACCTCTTACTCCAGACCAGCAGGAGGAAATGGAAGAAGACGAAATAAAGGACTGGACTGCTCAGGCTAAGAAGGGAATATTGTTCGGCGACAACAATATGAACAACATACTGCGCAAAATGAGACAAGTAGTATCAGGCAGCACGTCAGTAAGCGGTCTGACACTTTCATCCATAGGAATATCATCGGCTACCATGGATACAAGCGGAAAACTTGTTTTTGACCAGGAAAAATTCAAAGAAAAGCTTCTGGAAAATCCTGAAGAAATAGCAAACTTGTTTTCCGGTACCACATCGGATACAAACGGAGTTTCAGGCATAGCTGTTCAAATGAGGGAATTGCTTGTTGCAAATGTTGGTTCCTACGGAACAACAGGTATACTCATTGATGAGGCAGGTCTGGCAAGCGGCATGACATCAGATCAGAACAATATTTCTGAAAAAATAAAAGACTATGACGACAAAATGGAAGAATTAAAAGACAAAATGGAAGATGAAAGAGAAAGATACTGGAGCCAGTTTTCGTCTTTGGAGACAACATTGAACAATTTGAATTCTCAAAGCTCATGGCTTACAGATATGTTTTCATAAGAAGGGGTGCAATATGTTAAGCGCATTTGAACAATATAAAAGGACTTCGATTAACACAATGACAAGAGGGGAACTGTTGGTTCTTTTATATGATGAAGCAATTAAAAAAATGAATTTAAGCAAAATATTAATGGAAAACAAGGATTATGCAAATGCAAATATAAACCTTGAAAAATGCAGAAAGATTTTCAATCATCTCATTGTAACACTGGATGACAAATATCAGCTGTCAAAGGATTTGGCTGAAATGTATATGTTTTTTAACAAGGAATTGATCTTGGCTTCATCGAAGAAATCTGTTGAGAACATAGACAACATCCTTCCCCTTGTGAAGGATTTGAGAAACACATGGGCAGAGGCAGAAAAAATTGCAAAGACAGCCAAAAATTAAGGTGATTTATGGAGAGCTTATTTAAATCCAAGCTGGAAGCAGTTGAAAAAATGAGGAATTTTACAAAAGAAATAACAGGATTGTCACTTAAGACCGACTTTGAAAATGTAAATTCAATGGTTGAAAAAAGAAAAGAATACATAATGGCAGTAAGAGAAATAGATGAAAAGATTAAAAAGATGAATGTTTTAAATGATACAGATGAAATAAAAAACATCAAGAAACTCATAAAGCAGTCTGTTTCAGAAACAATTGAAATGGACAAGCAAATCAGGAAGAATCTGAATGATGAAATAAAGGTTGTTAAAGCAAAACTAAACGAACCGGCATCATCTTCAGGACTTTTAAACATTAAGGCATAAGCATAATATCATAGTGGGGTATAAACGGGGACATATCATTACGGGGACAGACACTTAAAAAGGTCTGTCTTCAATAATATTTAAGGTAATATTATTAAAAAAATTATGATCACACTAAAAAATTAGGAATGGCTGGGAGGATTTATGAAAATTAAAAGAAATAAAGTGAATGCTGTTTTAAAAACTTCAATAGCTAGCAAAATAACATTAACATTGTTTGTCTTATGTTTTTTGGCTCTCCTTGCAACAGGCATCGTAATTGGAATGACAGTCAACGATTATTTTACAACTAGTGAAAAGGATATCCTGAATGAAACAACAAGAAGTGTCAGCAATGAAGCAAATGCATTTTTCGAACGTTATATTGCAATAGTCCAACAAATGGCACAGGACAAGAATCTTCAAAACTTCATGGTAAATGCAGAAGGTCGTGATACTCTTCTGGAAACCGAAGGATTTATGATTGCAGGACAGACAGTGGAAGATACACAAAAAATGGATCCTGACGTAATTTTGTCAGCATATATAGCTGAGGATGATTTTTACCTGGTTTCACCAACAGTCTATTCAAAGGAAGAGTACGATGTTTCTTCAAAGGACTATTATAAGGCTGTTTCTGAAAACAGAGTGTGCATAACAGATCCGTATCTTGATGCAATAACTGGAGGAATTGTAATTACCATTTCAGCTCCAGTAACAGTTAACAATGAAATAGTAGGGTTGGCAGCTGTAGATATTGCCATTGACAAACTTACCGGCATGGTAGGCTCATATAAACTTGGAGACACAGGTTACTTTACATTGCTCACAAACAGCAATACAATAGCTGCCCATAAGGATCAGGCCAGCATTCTCAAATCAATAAATGATATAGAAGTAAGTGAAAATATGATCCAGTCTGTGAACAGCCGCAGCGGAGAAGTAACAGAATTTACATACAAAGATGAGACATACTTGGGTAACAGCATTGAAATTGGCAGCACCGGATGGCAGATACTTTCATCATTGCCCAAAGATGAATTTATGCACCATACCAAACAACTCATCAAGACAATTATAATTATATTTATAGTTATGATCGTTGTGCTTCTATCTGTTATGTCAGTACTGGTCATGAAAATGACAAAACCAATCAAAAAAATAACTGATATTACAGATAAACTTGCAGCAGGTGAACTGGATGCGGAAATAGACATAAAAAGCAACGATGAAATAGGTGAATTGGCTCAGTCAATAGGCAAACTGACAGCAAGGCTCAAATCTTATATAGCATATATTGCTGAAAGTGAACATGTGCTGAATGAAATGGCCAGAGGAAATATAAACATTGAGCTCAAAAATGATTATGACGGTGAGTTTGCTAAATTAAAAGTATCATTGCTTTCACTTGCTGATACTCTCAAGGATATAATAGGCAAGATCAAGGAATCTTCTGTATCAATAAACATGAATGCAGAGCAGGTGTCAAGCGGAGCACAGGTTTTGGCTCAAGGAACAACGGAGCAGGCAAGTGCCATAGAGGAACTGTCTGCAGAAATAAATGAAATATATCACACCATTGTCAACAATGCTGAACATGCTGAAAGTGCAGGCAGCAAGGCACTGGAGTCATCAAAAGAATTTGAGAAAGGAAATATGCAGATGAGCGAAATGCTTTCTGCAATGGATGAAATCAGCAAGACTTCAAGAGAAATAAACAAAATAATTAAGGTAATAGATGACATTGCATTCCAGACAAATATTCTTGCCTTGAATGCTGCTGTAGAAGCAGCAAGGGCAGGTTCTGCAGGCAAGGGTTTTGCCGTTGTTGCAGATGAAGTAAGAAACCTGGCAGGAAAATCTGCCGAAGCTGCAAAGCAGACAACAGCGTTAATTGAAAATTCCATTAATGCAATCAACAAGGGAACAGCTCTGGCTGATGAGGCAGGAAAATCATTGTCCGGAATAGTAAATAAAACAAATGAAACAAACAAGCTGATTGCTGAAATTGCAAGGGCATCTTCACATCAGACCGTTTCCGTAAATCAAATAAAAAGCGGAATAGAACAAATTTCATCAGTTGTTCAGGAAAATGCCGCTTCAGCAGAAGCCAGCGCTGCAAACAGCGAGGAGCTGTCCGGCCAGGCTCATATTTTAAATGAACTGGTAAGCAAATTTAATTTATAAATAAAATCAGGGGACGGACCTATGAGTTGAATTTTTCAACCCAAAGGTACGTCCCCAAAGTTTTGTATATTAATTTCATTAAAATGTTAAATTTATGATGAAAATGCCGATATATAAAGTGGACTGTTTATATGCAATTAAATAAATATGGGGGGCTCTTGTGAAAAATTTTAAAATTAACTTTAACTTCAATATTAAGGATAAACTAAAAGGAAATAGCTCATTCATCAAAAATAATAATATCAAAAAAATCATCAACAAAATCAAAACGATTACCGGCAATATTTATAAAAGTATCAGCAGCAATAAAATGCTTATAAAAATCATAGACTTCATCAGGAAAAAATCAAATGATCTGATATTTTTAATTGCAAACAAAACCAGCATCAAGTCAAAAATATTCTTAAGCTTCATATCTTTAATCCTGGTTGTGGTGTTAATATTAGGCGGAATTTCTGCATATCAAAGCTACAAAATCACATTCGACACTCTTGAACGCACAATGGATAACGTTGCCCAGTCTTCATCAGAATCAATTGAAAATGAAATTGATATATACAGGGCAGTTGCCAACAACATAGGCCTTAATCAGCAGCTTTCGGACATGACCATAAACAATCAGCAAAAAGCAAAAATACTCACGCAAATGACAAAAGCATATGCGCTCCTTGACGCATACACAACCAACACAAAAGGAAAAGGAGAGTCTCCAATCACAAAACAAATATACATGATAGGAGATACCGATTATTTCTTTTCAGCCATGGCAGGCAGTACAGTTGTGACAGAGCCTAAAATGAATGATAAATTTGACAAGGTTACATTTACTGTTTCAGCGCCTTTGTGGGAAGACGGAGTGTATGGCTCAAAGGTAATAGGTGCAGCAGTAATAGTGCTGGATGGAAAAGTGTTGTCAGACATGGTTTCATCTGTTAAAGTGGGTGAAGGCGGCTTTGCCTACATACTGGACAAGGATGGATATACAATTGCACATCCTGTTTATGAAAAAGTCATCCAGTCTGAAAACATCATAAAGTCTTATGAAGAAAAAGGCATCAACAAGCAACTGGCAGAAGTTGAGCAACAGATGCTGAGCATGAAACTGGATCTTGGAGACTATGAACTTGACGGACAAAAAAATCTGATTGCCTATTCTTATATTAATGGAAGTGATGGATGGGGATTGTTTATAAGCGCTCCCCAGTCAGAGTACACAGGATCTACAAATTTAAGTCTGCTCATAACGCTTATTGTATCTATACTGTCGCTCATAGCAGCATATGTCATAGGGAAAAAGGTATCTGACAACATTGCAAATCCAATTATTTTTTGTGCTGAAAGGCTTAAAAATCTTGCTGAAGGAGATTTGCACACAGAAATTTCAAGGACTACACGAGATGATGAAATAGGCATGCTCATAAAATCCCTGGGCTCAACAGTAAAGGGGATGAATGTAATAATAAATGATATATCATTTCACCTTGGAGCAATTGCTGATGGAGATTTCTCAAACAAGGTGGAGAGTGAATACAATGGTGATTTCAACTCCATAGTGCTTTCAATGAAGCAGATTAACAGCTACCTGAATTACATGGTAAAACAGGTCAATGAAAGCGCAGAACAGGTTGCATGCGGCTCTGAGCAGCTTGCGGGAGGAGCTCAGGCACTGTCTCAGGGAGCAACAGAACAGGCAAGCTCTGTCCAGGAGCTTTCTGCAACAATAAGCGAAATCACTGAACAAATAAACAACAATGCTTTAAATGCAGACAAAGCAAGAATGGCATCCCTTGAATCAGCAGCCCAGGTTGAAAACAGCAGCAATTATGTGAAAGAAATGAATGATGCCATGTCTGAAATAAATAAGACTTCCAAGGAAATTGCCAAAATAATAAAGGTTATTGACAACATTGCATTTCAAACCAACATTCTTGCTCTCAATGCTTCAGTTGAAGCTGCAAGGGCAGGTTCAGCAGGAAACGGATTTGCAGTTGTTGCAAACGAAGTTAAAAGTCTTGCACTGAAGAGTGCAGAAGCTGCAAAAAATACCGAAGAACTCATAGAAAATTCATTAAAGGCAGTAGTTAAGGGAACTAAAGTTGCAGCTAAAACAAATGAAGCCCTGAGTATTGCTGTTGAAAAATCAAAAGTTGTTGAAGATATGATAAAGGAAATAACCGAAGCATCAAGTCAGCAGGCAGAAGCAGCCGGCCAGGTTTTATCAGGTGTAGAACAAATTTCATTCATAGTGCAGACAAATTCAGCAACAGCAGAAGAAAGTGCAGCTGCAAGTGAAGAGCTGTCCAGCCAGGCCCAGATTATGAAGGAGCTTGTGGAAAAAATAAAATTAGCAGAAGATTCGGATGTTCCAGAAGAAACTATCTGATTGAAAAAAATATATACAATAATAAACATTAATCTTATGGCAGACCATTGTGTTTAAAGGAACTCAAGGGTCTGCCTTTTTATATTTATAAAAAATTGGTAAATTTTTGCTGTAAAAGTCCGATATATATATTGTATCAGTTTTGGAGGAGGAAAAAATGAAAGGGACAAAGGACAAAAATAAGGTATCAAAAAGATCAGCTGCAAAAAGCATAAAAAGTAAGCTGGTGATGATATTATTTGTTGGAAGCACAATACTGTTAACGTTAACAGGAATTGCGCTGAGCACAACCATTAACGGCCGATTCACTGAAAATGAAAAGAAAATTTTGAGTGAAACATCTCAAAGCGTGAGCAAGGATGCTGAATTGTTTTTTGAACATTACATTACAATTGCAAAGCAAATGGCACAGGATAAAAACATCCAGAATTTTTTGCTTGATGCAGAACCAGGAGATGATATAGCAAGTGTACATGGATATGAAACACTAAGAAACACATTGATAGACACGCAAAAATCAAACAGCGATGTAATGCTTTCAGCATATATTGCAGAAGCTGATCCGTCATATTATGTGGATGACTTAAGCGGAGTGTCTGATTCATCCTTTGACTTGAAAACGAGAGAGTATTACAAAACCATAACAGACGATGTAACATGCATTACAGAGCCTTATGTGGATGCTGCAACAGGAAGCATGGTTATAACCGTCACTGCTCCTGTTCATGCAGAAGGCAAAATTGTCGGCTTGACCGGCATTGACATTACCATAGACAAGTTGTCACAGGTTGTCGGCAATTACAAACTTGGAGAAAGCGGATATTTTACTCTTTTAACAGAAGGAGATGTAATTACATCTCATAAAGATGCGGACAATGTACTGAAGTTATTCAAGGATACAGGCGTAAGCGAAAACATATTGAAATCAGTTGAAGATAAAAATGAAGAAGTTATACAATACTCATACAACGATGATGAGTACATGGGAAATACAGTCCTGGTAGGAGATACCGGATGGAAGATTGTATCTGCTGTTCCAAGAGAAGAATTCATGTCAAACACCAGAGATCTTACGAAACTAATAACAATAATATATATTTTTGCAATTATTCTGTTGTCTGCTGCCATGTTTATAATTGTAGGAATTGTCACAAAACCAATCAAAAAAATCACTGGAATAACAAACAAGCTTGCAGAAGGTGAGCTTGATGTGGACATTGACATTAAGAGCAGTGATGAAATAGGAGAACTTGCTCATTCCATAGGAAGTTTGACTAAGCGTCTCAAATCATACATAACATATATAAATGAAAGTGAAAAGGTTCTTAATGAAATGGCTGAAGGAAAATTGACGGTTGAATTCCAAAATGACTACGATGGTGAATTTGCCAAGTTAAAATCAGCGCTTCTATC
>NZ_JAJUJR010000301.1 GCF_029265225.1 Sedimentibacter sp. | reverse complement strand
AGGAAGACCAGTGCTTGGGCCGCCTCTTTGAACATTGACTATTACGCATGGAACTTCTGTAATAGCAGCATAGCCTAAATTTTCCTGCATAAGAGAAAATCCCGGACCGCTGGTTGCAGTCATTGATTTGAGTCCTGCCAATGAACCGCCTATTATTGCTGCCATGCTTGCCAGCTCGTCCTCCATCTGTATGAACTTACCTCCACACTGTGGCAATTTCTGAGCAGATATTTCTGCAATTTCTGTAGATGGAGTGATTGGGTAACCTGCAAAAAATCTCATTCCGGCAGCTAAAGCTCCTTCAACGCATGCTTCGTTGCCCTGCAGTAATTTATACTTTTTTTCACTGTTCATCTTCATTTCCTCCTATGTAAATAGCATTGTCCGGACATCTGAGTTCGCACTGCCCGCAAAATATGCATGCTTCCGGATTTGCTATAACGCATTTTTCATTTACGATTTTTAAAACCTGTTTAGGACAAAAACCTACACATACGCCGCAGCCTTTGCACCAGTCTTTGTTCTGCAGAAGACGTTTGTCTGTTGCCATGTTAACCTCCCTTTATTACCGTCATACATAAATCATAGCACATTTTTATTAATTTGCAAGAAAGATTTCAAAAAAAATAAAAATGCAAGAATCAATTCATATACTGCAAAATTGTCTTGTGAAATCGATTTCGAACTCTTTATAAATATATGAGCCTATAAAAAAATGCATGAAGGCATTTATACCTATCATGCATTTTTTTCTATTACAAATAATTCCGGCGGATTGTTTTCCTTGTTGGTTATTCTCACATGAATTACATTGTACTTGGACTTGTTCAATGAATTCAGGTAGTCGATTATTTCATGTATTTCATATCCCACATCGTGAGATACATATGTTGTTATGTATATTCTTCCGTCATCCTTGAGAACCGGCAAAAGATTTTCTATTGCCTTTAGTGTTGTATCCGGGTTTGTTGTTATTGTTTTGTCTGAAAAAGGAAGATATCCAAGGTTGAATACTGCTGCATTTATTTTGCCGTCTAAATATTTTCCTATGAACTCATGTGAATCCTTGATTATCCGGAAATTATCGAACAGCCTGTTTTGAGACAGCAAAACATTTGTCCTTTCAATGGCCTGTTCCTGAATGTCAAATGCCATGACTTTTCCTTTTGCTCCTGCAACATTGCTAAGGAACAAGGTATCAAATCCGTTGCCGCATGTTGCATCTACAAACATTAGATTCTCATTGCCTGAGTAGCTTGTTTTAATAAGCATGTGAACGAAGTCAACAAGTTTACCGTACTTTGAATTATCCATTTTATCCCTCCTGTCTGCCCTTTAAGAAATTAATTTCTTCTTCATTTAAATGTACCCATGACCCGGGTTTTAAATCATCAAGATTTATTTTGCCGAATGATATTCTCTTCAATGAGCGAACGCTGTGCCCAACTGCATCAAGCATTTTTCTTACCTGCCTGTTTTTTCCCTCGTAAATGCTAACCTGGACAACAGAACTGTTCCCAGAAACACTTATCAAATTTACTCTGGCGGGAGCTGTTTTATAATCTTCAATTTTTACACCGCTTTTTAGTTTCATGATAGCTTCTTCACTGATTCTTCCTTCTACTTCAGCCACGTAAGTCTTGTATATGTGATATTTAGGATGCATCAGTTTGTTTGCAAGGTCTCCGTCATTTGTGAGCAAAAGAAGTCCCGATGTGTTGTAGTCAAGCCTGCCTATGGGGTAGATCCTTTCATTGATGTTTATAAGGTCAAGGACGGTCTTCCTTCCAAATTGGTCTTTTACGGTTGTAACATAACCTTCCGGCTTGTAAAGCTTTATGTAAACAAGATTCTTTGTTTCTGAAATTTTTTTGTTGTCTACAGTGACAAAATCTTTTTCGGGATTTATTTTTGTTCCAAGCTCAGTTACAACTGCTCCGTTTACCTTCACACAGCCGTTTAAAATAAGTTCTTCAGCCTTTCTTCTCGATGAAACACCGCAGCGGGCTATATATTTTTGTAACCTTTCTTCTTCCATAAATTCCTGCCTTCATTTTTTAAATACTAAACTAAATATTATATCACATTATAACACATATATATGATTTTGCCAATGTTTAGAGAAATTAAGAGTGAAGAATGAAGTATTAAAGTAAAAAAAATTTAGGCAAGCCTAAATTTTTAATCTTATCATTTTTAACTCTTAATTATTAATTCTTAATTGCTTACAAGGCTTCCTGTGTGGATTGCTTCATCACAAAGGTAAATTGTGTATGTTCCGCAGGACGGAGAATCCATGCCATTCAAAATAACAGGAACTGTAATGTCTGCTTCAAAACGTATATTATTTTTTTCTTCTTCTGTGAGAAGGTAGCTGAAGGTGTCAGCTATGAATGCCGGTTCTCCTTTTTCTGAGCTTCCTGCATATTGTCCTTTTTCAACTATCTGATAGCTTTTGTAATTTTCAAAAGCCCAGTCAAATATGTCATAGCTGTCGTTGAACCAGTTCGGGTCGTTTAAGACCACAACAATTATTTCAGTTCCTTCCTTTTCAGCTGAAGCTACAAGGCATCTTCCGGCAGCTTTCGTGTACCCGATTTTAATGCCGTTTCCATACTGGTACTGTTGAACAACCTTATTTTTATTGTACAGTGTTGTATTCAGGCTTTTTGCATTATACTTCACCGATGACGCTATTTGTTTGAACAAATTGTTTTTCATGGCATAGCGGCTTATCATTGCCAAATCGTAAGCCGTTGAATAATGGTTGTCGTCATGAAGGCCGCTTGGATTAACAAAGTTTGTATTGTATGCACCTATTTCAGCGGCCTTGTCATTCATCATAGTTACAAAACCTTCTGTGCTGTTTCTTCCTGAAAAAGCAGCCAGTGTTTCAGCGGCGTCATTGCCTGAACGAAGCATTGTTCCGTAAAGCAAATCAATTATGGAAACCATCTGCCTGGGTCGCAAATAAAGGCTTGAACCTTCAATTCCCGTGCAGGCTGCCGGAACTTCAATTTTTCTTTCAAGATTGCCGGCATTTTCTATTGATAAAATAGTTGTCATTATTTTGGTTGTGCTGGCAATGGGAAGTTTTTCATCAGCATTCCTTGAGCCAATAATCCTTCCTGAGTCAGCATCGATGACTATGTAGGACCTTGCCGCCACAGAAGGAATTGCTTGGGCTGTCTTACAGGCAATCAAAGATAAAGCAGCAATTAAGACAAAGATTTTAAACCTATATTTCACTTTCCCTTTTCTCCCTTACATCTTTAATGAATGTCATGATGTTCATAATTGACGATGTCAAATCTGTGGATGTTGTTTCATTATTGATGTTTATGGTACGTACATCTTTGTTTGGCGACTCATATATGAGAACTTGCGGATTTAACTGCAAATTTACATATGCTGCTCCGGCAAAAGGCTT
>NZ_JAJUJR010000232.1 GCF_029265225.1 Sedimentibacter sp. | reverse complement strand
TTTTCAAAATCATCCACACACATTGCTTCGCATCCCCAGGACCTTATATGATTTTTAACAGATGAAGCAATAACTGCATCATCCTCCACAATTAGTATTTTATGCATATAGACTCCTTAAACATTTATTGATAACAATATAACACATAAATTAAAACAATAAAAGACAATGCAGAATTTTTATGGTAAAAACTGCAATAAAAAAGCATCGGAACCCGATGCACAGACTATTGACAATACTGATTTCCCATAAATCGTAGGGGCGGGTTACTGCCCACCCGTGTTACTAATTCAATGATCTTGCTATCTTCGGGAGGACACAAGGTCCTCCCCTGCATTTTTTAATCAAAATTGTCATTAACCTGAGCATCGAAGACGATGCTTAATTATTATTTTATTTTTGGAACTTCAAGAACTGCTCCTCTGTTGCCGGAAGTAACAAGTGCCCTGTATCTTGAAAGATAACCAGTTGTTATTCTTGGTTCCCTTGGCTGCCAATTTGCTCTTCTTTTATCCAGTTCTTCATCAGACACAACAAAATCAATTGTATTCTTAAGCATGTCTATTTTGATGATATCGCCTTCTTCAACAAGAGCTATGTTTCCTCCAACTGCAGCTTCCGGAGACACGTGTCCGATTGATGCTCCTCTTGTAGCTCCTGAGAAACGTCCGTCAGTTATTAGTGCGACACTGCTTCCAAGGCCTCTTCCAACTATTGCAGATGTAGGATTGAGCATTTCTCTCATTCCAGGTCCTCCCTTTGGTCCTTCGTAGCGGATGACAACAACATCTCCTGCAACAATCAATCCTTGATTAATTGCATTAATTGCATCTTCTTCACAGTCGAAAACTCTTGCAGGTCCCTGGTGAACAAGCATTTCAGGTGCTACAGCAGAGCGCTTAACGACACATGTATCAGGTGCCAGATTTCCTTTTAAAACTGCAATTCCGCCTGTCTGGCTGAATGGATTTTCTATTGGTCTGATTACTTCAGGATCCAGGTTTACGCATCCTTCTATGTTTTCTGCAATTGTCCTGCCAGTGCATGTAATGAGATCTGTTTTAAGAAGACCTTTTTTGTTAAGCTCATTCATTACCGCGTAAACTCCCCCTGCTTCATTCAGGTCTTCAATGTATGTGTGACCTGCAGGTGCAAGATGGCATAGGTTAGGTGTCTTGGCGCTTACTTCGTTTGCAATTTCAGGATTTAATTCCACTCCTGCTTCATGTGCTATAGCCGGAAGATGAAGCATGCTGTTTGTGCTGCAGCCCAAGGCCATGTCCACTGCCAGAGCGTTCATGAATGCATCTCTTGTCATTATGTCTTTTGGTTTGATGTCTTTTTCAACAAGTTCCATTATTTTCATGCCTGCATGTTTTGCAAGTCTTATTCTTTCAGAATATACTGCAGGAATTGTCCCGTTTCCTTTAAGTCCCATTCCCAGTGCTTCAGTAAGACAATTCATGCTGTTTGCCGTGTACATGCCTGAACATGACCCGCATGTCGGGCATGCCTTCTGCTCATACTCTTCAACTTCTTCCATGGATATTTTTCCTGCGTTGTATGCTCCCACAGCCTCAAATAAACTGGAAAGACTGGTTTTATTGTTCTTTACTCTTCCTGCAAGCATGGCTCCGCCGCTCACAAAAATTGTTGGAATATTAACTCTTGCTGCTGCCATTAAAAGTCCCGGAACGTTTTTATCGCAGTTAGGAACCATTACAAGTCCGTCAAAACAATGAGCCATTGCCATTGCTTCTGTTGAATCAGCAATCAGATCTCTTGTAACAAGAGAATACTTCATTCCTTCATGTCCCATGGCAATTCCATCGCAC
Source organism: Sedimentibacter sp. (assembly GCF_029265225.1). Classification (GTDB taxonomy): domain Bacteria; phylum Bacillota; class Clostridia; order Tissierellales; family Sedimentibacteraceae; genus Sedimentibacter. The sequence continues at coordinate 2,414 of NZ_JAJUJR010000232.1, read as the reverse complement.
ACTGCTATTGCAGGAAATACTACAGGTGTTCCTCCTGCCATTGCAACTCCCAATTTGACCGCATCAACAATCTTGTCCAGGTTCATGTGTCCCGGTACTATTTCATTGTATGAACTTACAATTCCTATCAACGGCTTGTTCATTTCTTCCTTTGTATGCCCCAAGGCATTAAAAAGAGAGCGATGAGGCGCCTGCTGAACTCCTTTTGTTACTTGATCACTTCTCATAATTTCCTCCTGGTTTTATATATTTTTATTTAATCAACTAATTTATCCATATCGGTAACCAATCTTGCTGTCTTTATATAGCTTTAAAAACGCAATATATATAAAAACCTTCCGTCTCTGAACACATCTCATGTGTTCAGGGACGAAAGGTCTTTCGTGGTACCACCCTGGTTTGCGATATTATCGCCTCATTCAAGTCATATAAACTTTATCCCAATAACGCAGGAATACGTCCCGGACTACATATCGCCCAAGAAGCTCCAGAGTGATCATTATACCTTGTAACACCGATTTTCACCAACCATCGGTTCTCTGAAGTTATCTGTCAGTATTTTTGTCTCCGTCACAGCTTTTTCATAATTTTTTTAATTATACCTACCTGTCCAGCCGTTGTCAACACATTTTTAGTGTAAAGTCAATTCAGTTTTTTCCAAACAATTATGATGCTCTCATTTTAAAAACATATTGATTATTTTGTTATTTAAATATATAATATTTAAGTTGAATTAAATATTAGCATCAATATAATATGGAAAATATGGTTCCAAAGTTTCTACCAAACAGCCGTAAATTGTTTGACTATTGATTGGTTTACTTATCCTGTATATGATGCGAATAGATATATCTATTCGCTTTTTTATTTCATATGTATTTATAAGAGATATTTGGAAATAGTGAACATTAGTGGTTAATATTAATTTACAAAACTACTTAGGAGGAATTTATGGAAAAGTATTTTAAACTTAAGGAAAACGGCACAAATTTTTCAACTGAAATTGTTGCCGGCTTAACAACATTTTTTGCAATGTCATATGTCATCTTTGTAAATCCTGCAATATTATCTGCAACAGGGATGCCTTCACAGGCAGTATTCCTGGCAACTATCATAGCGTCAGTCATAGGAACTCTCGTCATGGGATTGTTCGCCAACGTACCGTATGCTCAAGCACCAGGTATGGGACTTAATGCATTTTTCACATATACTGTTGTGTTTGCCCTTGGATTCACATGGGAACAGGCATTGGCTCTTGTGTTCATATGCGGACTTTTAAACATTTTCATAACTGTCACAAAAATAAGAAAAAGTATTATAAAATCAATACCTGAAAGTCTTCAAAACGCCATAAGCGGCGGTATTGGAATTTTCATAGCATACATTGGAATCAAGGGAGCAGAAATGGTGCAGTTCACTTCAGAATCTGCAAACATAATTTCAGTTAATGGGCAGGCATTTGCTGCAGACGGAACATATAGCAGCATCTTCTCGGTTGTTTCAAACGGTGGAATTATTCCTGCACTTGTTGACTTTACAAATCCTGCTACACAGCTGGCACTCATAGGTCTTGTAATATTGGTTTTCCTTCTTGTGATGAAAGCAAAAGGAGCAATACTCATAAGCATCATTGCTACAACACTAATAGGAATTCCTTTCGGAGTAGTTGATGTATCTTCATTGTCCTTGTCTTCAGGCAGTCTGAGTTCTTCATTTGCAGACCTTGGAACAACATTCGGAGCTGCATTCGGTCCTAAAGGCATGCAGTCCTTGTTTTCAGATCCTTCAAGAATACCTTTGGTATTGATGACAGTATTTGCGTTCAGCTTGTCTGATACGTTTGATACCATAGGAACATTCATCGGAACAGGAAGAAGAAGTGGAATATTCAGCGAGGAAGACCAGAAATCCCTTGAAACAAGCACAGGCTTCAAATCCAAAATGGATAAGGCGCTTTTTGCAGACGCCATAGCAACATCCATCGGAGCAATATTCGGAACTTCAAACACAACAACATACGTTGAAAGCGCTGCAGGAATAGGAGCAGGCGGCAGAACCGGACTCACAAGCGTAGTTACGGCTCTATTATTCCTTTCATGCATATTGATTGCTCCTATAGCAGGAATTGTGCCTTCAGCTGCAACTTCTCCGGTTCTTATAATAGTTGGTGTCATGATGATGTCGTCATTTACAAAAATAAACTGGGAAGACCTTGAAGAGGCAATCCCTGCATTCTTTGCTTCAGTGTTCATGGGCTTTTCATACAGCATTTCATACGGAATAGCAGCTGGTTTCATTTTCTACTGCCTGATTAAACTGTTCAAAGGTCAAATAAAAGAAGTTCACCCGATTTTAATAGTTTCCACATTGTTGTTCATAGCAAACTTTGTGGTTCTTGCAATCATAAGTTAAAT
>NZ_JAJUJR010000341.1 GCF_029265225.1 Sedimentibacter sp. | reverse complement strand
TGGCAGTACCTAAGAGAAAAACTTCCAAAGCTAGAAGAGATAGAAGAAGAACTGCGAAATCTAGATTAACAGTTCCAAGTACTATAGAATGCCCACAGTGTCATGAACCAAAGCTTCCTCACAGAGTATGTGGAGCTTGTGGATTTTATAACGGCAAAGAAGTTATGAGCGTAGAGTAAAAAGTAGTGCGAATGCACTATTTTTTTATTGCAAAACAAATACTTCTACGTTATACTAGTCTATGAGAAAAATATAGGAACAAGAGGTGCTATATGAAAGTCGCAGTAGACGCCATGGGTGGTGACAATGCGCCGGAGGCTATTGTTAAAGGCAGCGTACTTGCCAGAGATGAGTACAACTTAAGCGTAATACTTTCCGGAAAAGAAAAGGAAGTAAAAAAATTACTTGAAAAGTACACATCAAGCTTTAACAACATTGATATTATAAATGCTGAAGAAGTTATTACAAATGATGACAAGCCTGTAATGGCTATCAGGCGCAAAAAAGATTCATCATTGGTGGTAGCATGCAATGCAGTTAAAAATAAAGAAGCTGATGCTGTTGTTTCTGCCGGAAGCACAGGAGCACTGCTTAGCGCAGGAACACTCATAGTCGGAAGAATTGAAGGTATTCAAAGACCGGCAATAGGTTCGCTCATTCCAAACATGAGCGGAGGTTTTGCACTTTTAATTGATTCCGGAGCAAATGTGGATTCAAAACCTGAATTTCTATATGATTTCGCTATGATGGGAGACATATACCTTAAAAAAGTCATGAACGTTGAAAATCCCCGCATTGCTCTTGCCAACATTGGAGCAGAGAAAGGAAAGGGAGACAAATTAACCGTTGAAACTTATGAACTTCTTGAAAACACAAAATTGCCAATGAATTTTATCGGTAATATTGAAGCAAGAGAAATACTTCAGGGAAAAGCGGATATAATAGTTTGTGACGGCTTTGTTGGTAATATGATTTTGAAAACTTTAGAGGGAACTGTGCTGGAACTTATGAAGGGACTCAAAAATGAACTCATGTCATCAACGAGGACCAAAATTGGCGCAGCACTTATAAAGCCTGCATTGATGAATTTCAAGAACAAATTTGATTATTCAGAACATGGAGGAGCTCCTTTATTGGGAGTAAAAGCTCCTTTGATAAAAGCTCATGGAAGTTCTGATGAAAGGGCAATCAAAAATGCCATTCGTCAGGCAAAAATGTGCTGCGAGAGCAATGTAAATGAATTGATTGAAGAAAGTATAGCAAGGAGGTGATTGATGTGTTTGAGAGAATTAAAGAGCTTATAGCTGATAAATTAGGTGTTGATCCTGAAGACATTACTATGGAAACATCTTTTACAGATGATCTGGAAGCTGATTCTATAACATTGTTTGAATTGGTTATGGCAATAGAAGATGAATTTGACATTGAAATTGATGACGAAAGCATTGAACAAATCAATACAGTGGGAGATATTGTCAATTACTTAGAAGAAAGCATTGATATGTAATTATATTAAATTATATAATACTATATTGAGAACATAATTTGGGACGCAGAAATGCGTCCTGTATATTAAATTCAATTATAATTATTTATTATATTTATGAAAGTTTTCGTGAGCGTAATAAACAATTATAATCATCGGGAGGAACAGTGATTATAGATATCAAGGAATTAAACGAATTTGAGAAAATAATAGGTTATAGTTTTAAAAACATCGAAATACTTGAAAAATCCCTGACACACAGCTCATATTCAAACGAGGACAAATCATACAGCAAGGTCAACAACGAAAGACTTGAGTTTTTGGGAGATGCTGTACTGAGCATAACCGTAAGCCGTTTCATTTTTGACAAGTTTCCGGAATATCCGGAGGGTGACCTTACAAAACTAAGATCCCAGGTGGTGTGCGAAGACACATTAAGCCTTGTTGCAGCAAATCTTAAGATAGGGCGATTCCTTCTTCTTGGAAAAGGAGAAGAGGCGTCAGGAGGACGAGAAAGAAAATCAATACTAGCCGATGCTGTTGAAGCCATCATTGCCGCCATTTACATTGACGGAGGCTACAGAAAAGCCGAAGAGTTTGTTCTTGACAATCTCACAAAGTATATTCAGCTTGCGGTGAAAGGAAAAATAGTAACAGACTTTAAATCATATCTTCAGGAATATTACCAGAGCAAAAGTCAGTCGTGCAAAATAAGATATGTTGTTACTAAAGAAGAAGGACCTGACCATGAAAAGATGTTCCATGTAAATGTGCTTGTGAACAAGACTGTTGTGGGAAAAGGAACCGGTAAAAGCAAGAAGCTTGCTGAACAGGATGCAGCAAAAAACGCATTGATGTCAGAAGGTCAGTTAAATGAATAAAAAAATGAAAATAATTCCTGTGTTTGTTCCTCATATTGGATGTCCCAACGACTGCGTGTTCTGCAACCAGAAAAAAATAACAGGCAAGGGTACAGTGGCTCCAAGCGGAAATTATGTAAAAGAAATTGTGGAAGAATACAGAAAGACAATCAATGAAGACACATACACGGAACTGGCATTTTTCGGCGGCTCCTTTACGGCAATTGACATAAGTCTGCAGGAAGAACTTCTTGCTGCGGGAAAATATTACAAGGACATGGGAGTTGTTGATTCCATCAGGTGCTCCACAAGGCCTGACGCCATAACGGAAGACATTTTAAAACTTCAGAAAAAATATGGCATGGACATCATAGAACTTGGAATTCAAAGCCTTGACGACGATGTCCTTAAGAAATCAAACAGAGGTCACAACAGAAATGATTCAATAAATGCAAGCATGCTCATAAAAAAGCACGGTTTTGCTCTGGGTCATCAGATAATGCCGGGACTTCCAGGAAGCACAAGGGAAAAGGACTTAAAGACTTGTCTTGACTCCATAGCAATGCATCCT
>NZ_JAJUJR010000081.1 GCF_029265225.1 Sedimentibacter sp. | reverse complement strand
GGACATCCAATAGGAGCTTCAGGAGCAAGAATTCTTGTTTCATTGATTTACGAAATGCAAAAAAGAGATGCTAAAAAAGGTCTTGCAACACTTTGTATAGGCGGCGGAATGGGAACTGCCATGCTGGTTCAAAGATAATAAAAAAGGGCATATTAAATTCTAAGAGGCGTTTAATATATTAAGTATTGAGGAGGTTGTTGCTTGTGCAGCACCTCTTTTTGTTCCTAAAATAATTTGTAACAATAAATATATGGACAAATTGCGAAAAACATAATAAAATAAAAAGCATAACGTTTGCAATAGAACAAATAAATATACATACATAATCAAGTCGAATTATTGCAATTTCTGCAGAAATACCCACATTATTTATAAATTAACATAGAAATTAATAAAGAAAGGAATATGAATTTATGGAAGCTATAAATCCAATATACAGGTAAAAGTTATGAAAAAACTGACTATTTTATTGTTCATAGCATTGGTTCTTACGTCATGCAGCAGCGGAGGAACTAAAACGGAAGAAACGGATTCATTTCAAGTTGATACTAAACAAGATATTGAAGTTAACGTGACAGATGCTGCCCGTGAAAAAATGGATTTTGAGCTAAAAAAAACTGACATTGATAATGCAATGTACAAAGTGGGCTTTGGCTATTCATCGGCAGGCTGAGGTACTCCAATATATAATCTTGTTCTGGAAGAACATGAAATTAATTACAAAGAATGGAATTATTATGAAGTTGATGGTATAATAATAGCAGTTCCTGTCAGTTTAGAGGAATATTTAAGCGGATTAAAAATAGATTTTGATGATAAAAATGTGCTTAATGAATTTTTAGTTGAGCCAGTGTATTGACAATTACCCATAGGGTTTGTTAAAATATTAACCGTCATAAAAATATAATTTTCTTATCAACTGTTGCTCAAAATAAAACCGACTTTGAAATATTTTAGGAAGGATAGTATAATAATTATACACGGTAAATATATGAAAGAGGCTTTTAAAAATTTAGATCATTTAATGATGCTGGAAGCTATAATAGAAACTTCATATGATGGCATTTACATTACAGACGGAGATGCAAATACCATATTAATAAATAACAGCTATGAAAGAATTACAGGTCTAAAAAGAGAAAATCTCTTAGGGCACAACATGGAAGAGTTAGTAAGAAAGGGTATCATTTCTCAATCAGTTACCTTGAAAGTTCTACAGGATAATGCATCATACACATTGCATCAGCAGTTTAACACAGGCAAGTGCGCCCTGGTTACAGGTACACCGTTTTATGACTCGAATGGAAAAATTAGGATGGTAGTTACCAATGTCAGAGATATTACAGATCTGGAAGCTTTAAAAGAAAAAGTAATTAAAAGCAAAAAAGAAAATTTGAAATACCAAGGTCTCATTGAAGAACTGAACAAACAAATTGCAGGTACTGAATATATAGTTGCAGAAGATGAGGAAATGTTAAATCTTTTATTGCTTGCAAAGCGAGTTGCACGTGTTGATACCAACATATTGATTAATGGAGAAACAGGTTCCGGCAAGGAAGTTCTTGCAAAATATATTCATGACAACAGTCTGAGAAGAGACAAGCCTTTCATAAAAATAAACTGCGGGGCAATACCTGAAAGCTTGATGGAATCTGAATTTTTTGGTTATGTGGAAGGCTCCTTTACAGGAGCTTCGAAGGGCGGAAAGTTTGGAATATTTGAAGCAGCAAATAACGGAACGCTGCTGCTTGATGAAGTTGGAGAGCTTCCATTGTCAATGCAGGTTAAACTTTTAAGAGTTCTGCAGGATGGCGAAATTGAAAAAATAGGAAGCAACAAGCTTATAAAAGTTGATGTTAGAATAATAGCCTCCACAAACAGAGACTTGCAGAAAATGGTTGAAGAAGGCCTTTTTCGTGAGGATTTGTATTACCGTTTGAATGTTGTCCCCTTAAGGGTTGTACCGTTGAGAAACAGAACCAGCAGCATAATTCCAATTATAGAATACTACCTGAAGGAATTTAACAAAAAATACGGATTGGATAAAAAGATATCACAAGAAGCATTAAAGTATTTGTATGAATACAACTGGCCGGGAAATGTGAGGGAATTAAGAAATCTGGTTGAGAGAATTACTGTAACAACAGTAGATGACGTAATAACTAAAGGAGATTTGCCGCCTCATATAACAGAAAATTCTCATGCAGAAAAGAAATCTTACGATAAAATTGTGAAACTTTCTGATGCATTGGAAGTTGTTGAAAAGGAACTTCTTCTTAAAGCATATGAAAGAAATGGAAATGTAAGAGATGCAGCAAGGGAACTTGGAATTGATGCGTCAACTTTCGTCAGAAAGAGAAAAAAGTACATTTAGCCTGATGCAATAATGCAACCAGTTGCATTATTGCATCAGTATTTTTTTGCCCTTTTACATGAACCTTTAAGTTTTTGATGCAAAATTACATCAAACAAAAATTTATATAAAAAAATATTTGAACAGCAAATATTTTAAAAAGTAAACTTTTGTTGAAATATCAATATTAAAAATTTTTATAAAATTGTCGAATGATTGTTAAATAATTGGCATGAAATATGCTATTTATATATACGTAAATTAAAAATTCTTGGAGGTATATATAATGGCATTAATGACTGGTGAACAATTTATCGAAAGTATTAGAAAGATGAACATGCAAATTTACATGTTTGGAGAAAAGGTTGAAAACCCTGTTGACAACCCAATACTCAGACCATCTCTGAACTCAGTAAAAGCAACTTATGATTTGGCACAAATGCCTGAGTATGAAGATTTAATGACAGTAAAATCATCTATTACCGGAGAAAAAATCAACCGCTTCTGCCACATTCATCAAAGTACAGAAGATTTAATCAAAAAGGTAAAAATGCAGCGTTTATTGGGACAAAAGACTGCTTCTTGTTTCCAGAGATGCGTTGGAATGGATGCTTTTAATGCAGAATTTAGTACAACTTATGAAATAGATAAGGCACATGGAACTAAGTATCATGAGAATTTTGTTAAATATATGAAATTTGTTCAGGAAAATGACATGACTGTTGATGGAGCCATGACTGACCCTAAGGGAGACAGAGCACTTTCTCCAAGCAAACAGGCTGATCCTGATTTGTATTTGAGAGTAGTAGAAAGAAGACCTGACGGTGTAGTAGTTAGAGGAGCAAAAGCTCACCAAACAGGTATCTGTAACTCACAGGAAGTAATAGTAATGCCTACAATCGCATTGTCTCCTGAAGATAAAGATTATGCAATATCATTTGCTGTTCCTGTTGATGCTGAAGGTATATTGATGATAATAGGCAGACAGTCATGCGATACAAGAAAACTGGAAGGCTCACAGTTAGATGTAGGAAACAGTGAGTTTGGCGGTGTTGAAGCTCTGGTAGTATTTAATGATGTGTTTGTTCCTAATGACAGAATATTCTTAAATGGAGAAACTGAATTTGCCGGAATGCTTGTTGAAAGATTTGCAGGATACCACAGACAAAGCTACGGCGGATGCAAGGTTGGAGTTGGTGACGTTCTTATAGGAGCAGCGGCTTTGGCAGCTGATTACAACGGAGCACAAAAAGCATCTCACGTAAAAGATAAATTGATTGAAATGACACATTTAAATGAAACATTGTACAGCAGTGGTATAGCATGTTCAGCTGAAGGTTCTAAGACAGAATCAGGAAATTATATTATAGATTTACTTTTAGCAAATGTTTGTAAGCAAAATGTAACAAGATTCCCATATGAAATTGCAAGACTGGCTGAAGATATTGCAGGTGGCTTAATGGTAACAGCTCCATCTGAAAAAGATCTAAAAGACCCTGTAGTTGGACCTTATGTTGAAAAATATCTGAAGGGTGTAAATGCAGTTTCTGTTGAAAACAGATTAAGAATTTTAAGATTGATAGAAAACCTGACATTAGGTACAGCTGCAGTTGGATATAGAACAGAATCTATGCATGGTGCAGGCTCACCACAGGCTCAAAGAATCATGATAGCAAGACAGGGAAATATTAACGGAAAGAAAGAATTAGCTAAAGCAATAGCAAAAATTACAGAATAATTTTTCGAACCCGGAACTCTCAGGGGTTCCGGGTACACAAAAAACATACACACACACACAATGGAGCTTAAGATGATTGAAAAGATAGAACATGTGCTTGATGAATATGTAAGGCCTAAATTATCGGAACACTATGGAAACGTACAAATTATGGATTTTAAAGATGGTGTTCTTAAAATTAAGCTGGAAGGTCAATGCAGCAACTGCCCATCAGCAAGATTTACAGTTGAAGATGTTATTGAAATAGAAGTTAAAAAACATGTTCCGGAAGTTGAAAAAATTGTATTGATTGAAGGTGTCAGTGACGAATTATTAGCCTTTGCCAGTAAAATACTGAATAAGAAATTATAATAGGATTATTTATGAAGATTGGAATAAAATATTGCGGCGGATGCAATCCCGGTTATGACAGAAAAAAATTAGTTGAAAGACTAAAAAGCGATTTTAAAGAAGCAACTTTTGAAAATGCAAGGGAGAACATTTTCTATGATGTCGTTGCAGTAATCAATGGTTGCAGCAGGGCTTGCTCTGAACATGGACCATTGAAGGGAGTTGAGAAGTTATTTATAAACTCTGAAAATGATTACTTGAAGTTTAAAGGAATAATACCATCAGCTAAAATTATGGCAAGGAGGAAAAGTTTGTTGAATTGGAAAGAAATATACAATGAAAGACTCTTGACAGCGGAAGAAGCTGTTAAAAAAATAAAATCTAATGACCGAGTTGTAATCGGTCATGCAGTTGGCGAACCATCATATGTTGTAGGAAAAATGGTCGAGAACAAAGATCAATATGAAAATGTAGAAATTGTGCACATGGTTGCCATGGGCAAAGGTGAATATGCTCAGCCGGGTATGGAAAAGCATTTCAGACATAATTCGATTTTTGTTGGAGCATGTACCCGTGATGCAGTAAGCAGCGGAAGAGGTGACTTTACTCCAAGTTTCTTCTACGAAGTTCCAAGACTGTTCAGAACATCAATGCCTGTAGACGTAGCATTGGTACAGGTAACACCACCGGATGAACATGGATACTGCAGTCTTGGAGTTTCTGTTGATTATACAAAGACAGCAGCACAGGAAGCTAAAATTGTAATAGCACAAGTTAACGATCAAATGCCAAGGACAATGGGAGACACATTTTTACATGTTTCAGAAATAGACTGTTTTGTTGAACATTCAGCTCCCATAATTGAATTGGGTGCCCCTAAAATTGGTGAAGTAGAAAAGGCAATCGGAGAAAACTGTGCATCACTGGTTTCAGATGGAGATACATTACAGTTGGGTATTGGAGCCATCCCGGATGCGGTGCTGTTGTTCTTAAAGGATAAGAAGGATTTAGGAATACATTCTGAAATGTTTTCTGACGGAGTAGTTGAGTTATTTGAAGCAGGAGTTGTTACAAACAAGAAGAAGACCCTTCATCCAGGAAAAATGATAGTTGCATTTTTAATGGGCAGCAAAAAACTATATGATTTTGTCAACAATAATCCAATGGTTGAAATGTACCCTGTTGATTATGTAAATAATCCGACGGTTATTATGAAAAATGACAACATGGTTTCAATCAATTCATGTGTACAGGTTGATTTGATGGGTCAGGTATGTTCTGAAAGCATAGGATTAAAACAAATAAGCGGTGTTGGCGGTCAGGTAGACTTTGTTCGCGGTGTAACAATGGCTAAGAACGGCAAATCAATAATGGCAATGCCATCAACAGCAGCAAAGGGAACGGTTTCAAAAATAGTTCCGCTGCTGGATGAAGGAGCTGCAGTAACAACTTCCCGTAATGATGTTGATTATGTTGTAACAGAATATGGGGTTGCTCATTTAAAGGGCAAGACATTAAGAGACAGAGCAAGAGCTCTTATAAATATTGCTCACCCAGATTTTAGAGATGAACTGATTAAAGAATATGAAAAAAGATTTTCCACAAAATTCTAAAATAATACTAAGGGAGAAAAGTCTATGTCAGCAGTAAGAGAATATGGTAAAGAACAACCTTATATACCAGCAGGTATATTCAAGATCAGATTGCCTTTTATTCACTACAAATGGGAATGGTCTGAGTTTTTTCAAGCATTGCTTATGTGCGCAACCTGTTTAGGAGCAATTCCTGTATTAACAGATGTACTCGGAGTGCCTTATGAAATAGCTTGGAGCATGGTAATAATTAACGGAATGGGTTATGTTCTGCATACATTATTGGGAGACCCGGTTGTTCCAGGTTGGATTACACCATCAATTCCATTAACAATTGCTTTTTTATCAAATTATATAGTCGGACCTGAAAGAACTCAAGCTTTAATAGCATTGCAGTTTGAAGTTGGTATTATATTTGTGCTGTTTGGAATAACAGGAATTGCTAATAAGGTTATAAATATTGTTCCTACATCTATTAAGTCTGGAATACTTCTAGGAGCTGGTGTTGCAGCTATTTATGGTGAATTTAAAACAGGCGGAAGATTTGGAACATATCCTATAGCAGTAACTGTTGGAGTATTGGTTGCTTTCTACCTGCTGTTTTCACAGAGATTCAGAAATTTAAGACAGAAAAGCAAATTTGCAAATGCATTAGGAAAATATGGAATGCTTCCTGCAGTTGCAATAGCAATTCTAGTAGGTCCAATTGCAGGAGAACTGCCAATGCCTGCAATACAAATAGGAACATTCTTTAAAATTCCTGATATAGCAGGAGTAATAAGTGCCGTAAGCCCGTTCAGCATTGGTTTTCCTAGCATGGCTGTGTTTATGCAAGCAATTCCTATGGCTATAATGGCATATATAATAGCATTCGGTGATTTCGTAACAAGTGAATCTCTTATTAGAGAAGCTGATGAAGTCAGAAAAGATGAGCATGTTGATTTCAATGCAAACAGATCTAACTTAATAAGCGGTATAAGAAACATTATTCAGGCTTTCATATCACCTTATACTCAATTGAGCGGTCCATTATGGGCAGCGGTTACAGCATCTATTTCACAGCGTTTTAAAGATGGAAGAGATGCGATGGATTCTCTTGTAGGCGGTATGGGAACATTCCGTTGGACAACGATGATAGCAGTTGCTACTATACCTATAGTAACCTTAGTGCAGCCGGTTCTTCCAGTGGCATTATCATTGACATTGCTGGTTCAGGGTTACATCTGTACAAGAATTGCCATGGACATGTGCGAAACTGAAATGGATAAAGGAATTGCAGGTGTAATGGGCACAGTTATCGTAGCTAAAAGCGCAGCATGGGGACTTGCAGTTGGAATAATTCTGCATCTGCTTCTTTCTTCAAAAAAAGTTGCTGAAGTTAAGGAAAATGAAGAACTTGAAGAGCTTGCAAGCTAGTAGCAATTTCAGTAAGTATTTATAATAACAAAGGGAAAAATTAAGAGGCATTTAAGCTCTCTGCGCAAGCAGAGGGCTTTTATTGGTTAAAGAAAATAACAAAAATATTAAAAAAAGGTGGAATATAACAAATTTATTATATATAATAAAGAACTATAAATGTACAAGTTCCTTTTTTAATCTTAATAAATTGTTAGGTTGAAAGATAGGATTATCCATGGTGAAAATGATTTCATAAAATAAAATGATAGCAAGATGTTCGATATTTTACTATTCAAATAAGGTAGATTAAAGGAGAATAAAATGTCTAAAAGAAGAACTCAAACAATGGATGGAAACACAGCTGCAGCGTATGTTTCTTATGCGTTCACTGATATTGCAGCAATTTATCCAATTACCCCGTCATCACCAATGGCAGGGCTGGTGGATGAATGGGCATCTAATGGAAAAAAGAATATTTTTGGTGAAACAGTCTTGGTTAAAGAAATGCAATCTGAAGGCGGTGCTGCAGGTACCCTCCATGGGGCATTGCAGTCAGGTGCATTAACTTCAACTTATACAGCTTCACAGGGATTGTTGTTAATGATTCCGAACATGTACAAAGTAGCAGGTGAATTGCTGCCCGCAGTATTCCACGTCAGCGCTCGTTCGCTGGCATCAAATTCATTAAGCATATTTGGTGATCACCAGGATGTTATGGCTACTAGACAGACTGGCTTTACATTACTTGCATCAAGCAGTGTGCAGCAAGCTATGGATTTGGGTGCAGTCGCGCATTTAAGCGCCATAAAATCACGCATACCAGTACTGCATTTTTTTGATGGCTTCAGAACATCTCATGAAGTTCAAAAAATCGAAGTATTGGAATATGAAGAATTATCTGAAATTGTTGATTTTGATGCTGTAAAAGCATTCAGGGCAAATGCTCTTAGCCCTAATCTCCCTGTGCTTCGAGGCACTACACAAAACCCCGACATTTTCTTCCAATTAAGAGAAGCCATAAATAAATTCCATGATGATATACCGGGAATTGTACAGTCATATATGAATGACATTAATAAGTTGACCGGAAGAAACTATAAGCTCTTTAATTACTATGGTGCAGAAGATGCTGAAAACATAATAATTGCCATGGGTTCAGGCTGTGAAACTATAAGTGAAGTTGTT
>NZ_JAJUJR010000141.1 GCF_029265225.1 Sedimentibacter sp. | reverse complement strand
TTCCCTGTTAAGTTTAATGTTTTCCGTAATGGTAAATCCCGGTATAAGCATAAATTCCTGATGCACCATGCCGATACCGTAATTCATGGCATCATGTGGAGATTTTATGTGTGCCTCCTGTCCTTCAATTTCTATTTTTCCTTCAAAACCTCCAGTAGTATGAATTACCGGCATTCCGAAGAGAATATTCATCAATGTTGACTTTCCTGCTCCGTTTTCTCCAATAAGAGCATGTATTTCACCTTTTTTTAGCTCAATGTTAATATCTTTCAATACTCTGTTTCCGGAGTATTCTTTTGAAACATGTTTTAAGCTTAGAAGGTTATCACTCATCATTACCTCCTGATATATGATTTTGCGTAAAAAGGAATGTACAGAAGTTCATTATAAGAAATTCTGAAACATTCCTTAGTTATAATTCTATAAAATTTTCACTGTTAAATTATGTCTTCTTCGCTGTAAGTTAAGAAATCCATCATTATCAATCTGAATGTAGGATATTCTACAGAATTTTCAGAATAAGTACTTGTTTTAACGGTGATGCCGTTAGCATATTCTGTCATTAATTCTTCCAATACTTTTGTATCAAGTTCATCACCAACTTCGCCGTTAATCCATTTAACTGCATATTCAGTTGATGCAACTGTGTTCATCATGGCAACTGGTACAGGCCATGTTGAGAATCTGCCAAGAAGACCGGCATCTTTAAGTTTCTTTGCAGTTTCGCTTATAACGTTTGCCATAGCGTCTGCTGAATAACCTGTTGATTCTATACCAAGAGCTGATGGATATCCATGGTATGGAGATGGGCAGCATGGTTGTGGATATATAGCACCTGCATCGTAGCAAGCTTTAATAAGCGGAGTCTGCATTGCGCAGTTTGTTGAGAAGAATGCTGTATCCTTGCCATATTTTTCTACCATCTTAGGAACATCTTCGAGAATGAACTGCTGTGCACCTGGAACACCTGAGTCTCCTGTTGGGTCTGGAGCTGTAGCATCAACAAATTCAAGTCCTATTTCTTTACATTTAGCAATCATCAGGTCTCTTCTTGCAGAAAGAAGTACTACTGACATATGTCTTGGGAATGAATAGTGAACAAATGTCTTTGCTCCTAATTCTTTTGCCTGTTCAGGAATTGTATTACCCATTCCTAACTCATCAGTATTAAGAATCAAGTCTGCTCTTTCAACAACGTCCGGTGGGTTTTCCTGTGGTGTACAATAAACTATGAACATATCGTCACGAGTTTCTAAAAGTTTGTCAACTGCAGCATTTGTTCCCGGAACTGCCTGGTTGATAATCAATGCTTTAACTTCAGGGTCAGAACCTATTTTAGTGATTGTACTGATCATTTGTTCTTGTTCAGTCATGAAATTATCTGGCCATAAAACGTGCATTATTTTTTTATCGCCATATTTTTCAACCATTTGTTGAGCTGAACGATATTCTTCTTCATTTTGAGAAAGAGTATTTGTTACGATTGCAATTTTACCAGCAAATGGTTCTTCAGCTGTTGGCTCAGCTGCCGGTGTTTCTGCTGCAGGTTTTTCTGCTGGTGCTGGTGCAGGAGCTTCAGTTTTTTGAGCGCATGCGCCCAGACTGAATACCATTGCAAGTACTAAAAAGATGCTTATAAACTTTTTCATTCTTTTCCCTCCAAATTTTTTTACAATATGTACTAATTGTATATACACTTAATTATAATTGAATATATATTAATTGTCAATCGCTTGTTGACGGAAAGAAATATTCTGATTTTTAATCAAAAAATTACAAATGAATTTTAATGAAAACGATTCTTGTCGCAATCAGTATTTTTTTATTACGTTTTCCGCTGTTATGGACAGCGTTTTCTAGCCATTTTTTTCTTGTTCTGGATTCTATGCATTAACAATCAGTTTTTTTATATTTATGCTCAAATGTTTATATAAATATTTTGTTTTACATAATTTTGCATTAATATTTTTATAAAGCAAAAAAGGAGGGCGCTCCTCCTTTGTAAAAAAATGTTATTTAATTAAATTACTTTAGATTCTCAAGAAATTTGCGAAGTTTCTTTTTTTGTTCAGGGTTCAGAAACATTTCAAAATTCTTGAGGTCCTGAATTTTTTTATTGTATTCCTGCTCACCGTACTGCTCTTTAAGCTGTTTGCTCATGTTCTGAGCATCTCTTATTATTTCTTCTTCAGTCTTGCCGTTATATTTTTCCTTGAACTCCTTAAACTGTTTGTTGTTTACAAAATCATTTATATTCTTGTCGTTTGATGCTTCTTTAAATTCTTTGCTCTCGGTAATTTTATTGACATTTTTGTCGTCAAAATTTTTAAAAATATTTGCCATTCAAATACCTCCATTTCATAATACATGATATGCCGCAACACATAATAAATTACAATTTTAATTATCATAACGATGTAACACTATTTCAACGGCAGAATAAACTATATTATTAAATAAGATATAAGAAGGTGATAATATTCCTGTTCAAATATTATTTTATTTTTTGGCTGCCAGATATATAATGGGAAACAGCCAGCTTCCGGGCATGGTTTCAAAACTATCCGGACCAACAAAAAATGTTGCTGCATCCCTCATGGCTGATCCTCACAAAATGGAAAACGTCATAGGCATGGTACGCACATTTGCTCCGCTTACTTCACCGCAAACAGTATCAAAAGTAAATACATATCTGCCCCTTGTGGAAAAAACAAGCACGCTTTTAGGAATGTATTCGTTTTTAAACAGAGCCCAGACATTCAAGCCCTTAGAACCTTTAAATGCAAATACACCGGCTGAGAAATTATCAGCTTTGCTGAAAAGCGGCAATGTTCCTGTTGCCAAGCTTGCGCAGCCGCTTATAGCCAGTAACATGGAAAAAATGATGGGCGGCATGGCTATGAACATGTTTAAAAACGCCAACATTGGAGACATTCTTTCATCATTTGCAAATCAGCAGTCTGGAACCAAAAATAGTGAAAACGGCGGATTTGACTTAAACAATCTTGACCTTAACAGCCTAATGGAAACTTTCATGCCCATGATAAACAGCATGTCTTCAAATCAGGAAGAAAAGGTTCCGGAAAAACAAGCAGA
This sequence comes from Sedimentibacter sp., assembly GCF_029265225.1. GTDB lineage: Bacteria > Bacillota > Clostridia > Tissierellales > Sedimentibacteraceae > Sedimentibacter. Next base: position 2,954 of record NZ_JAJUJR010000141.1, on the reverse strand, counting down.
AAAAAGTCCCGAAAGAAAGACTGAAAGGCAGCCAAGACCAGCCCGACAAGATGTGCATCCTCCCAGGAGGGAAACAAAGCAGCCAGTGATATTTAACGAAACGAGCCTACCTGACTATGATGCTGAACCGGTGCCGGAACCATCAAACGAAATTACATATGAAGATAACTCAGACAATCCGGATGTTTCACTGCACGAAGAAATAACCGACCAGTCACAAAGAGAAAACCACACCCCTATCAAAATTAGACATAAAAGAAGAAGATAAAATACTTATCAACATAAAAGGATTAGCGCCAGTGCTAATCCTTCCATCTTTAATTCATTAATTATCAATCAATTTTCACTGCTTCTCCAATATCGAACAAATAAAGGAAGCATTCCTTAACCTTTTTTCCTGTGATTTTTTCAACAGCTTCCTTGTAGGACAGTATCTGAGGGCTGTATTCCTCTTTAAGGGCATCAATTCCTCCCTTGAAAACTTCATCTGTTTTGTAGTCGATGATAACTGCATCTTCCTCTTCAAGAAAATAACAGTCAATGATTCCCTGAATCAATATGACATCGTCCTTGTTCAGCGAGCCGATTATTTCATTGGCTTTCTTTTTTATTACAAAGGGAACTTCCCTTTTCACTTCGTATGATGCTTTTATCCTCATGCCGATTTCAGTCTTAAAGAATTCTTCGATTTTTACTGTGTCAACAACGGCTGCTTCTTTTTCAGAAAGAAGTTTTTTTGCTGCCATTTTCTCTACTTGTGCATTTATGTCTTCATGCCTTAAACTGCCATGAATTTCAAGATGCTGCATGACAAAATGCATAACTGTACCTATTTCTGCCTTTGTGAAGTCTTTTTGTTCTTCCTTGAACTGAGGAATGTCTCTTAATACAGGTATTTTATATTTCACACTCTCCATTTTTTCCTGCTTCATGGTCTTAATGTCCGTAACTGAAAGTTTCGTCGGAATGTTTACTGATTTTGAAAATGCGTACTTGTAGCCAAGACGCCTTTCCACTTCATTTTTCAGATTCGGGTCTTCCTGATGCTTGAAGTCGTTTATTTCATTCATGAATCTTTCCTTAATCATTAGACCTTCATTCTCTGTCAAGCTTATTTCAGGCAGGGTAATGCGTCTTATGTTCCATTCTGAAGTAAGATTTAAGTTTCCCGGACAGCTGGTCTTATAAATGAAATTCTGGTCATTGACAGCATTCATGATGGTATTTTCGTCTTTTTTTCCAAACAGGCAGCTGCATATCCAGTCAAGATATGATTCTTCAGTGTATATGTTGTAAATGGAAGGACCCTTGCGCCACTTCTTCATCCTGGTTTCAAAATTGTCAACAGTTCCTATCATGATCAGTCTGTCAACAGCTCTTGTCATGGCAACATATAAAACACGCATTTCTTCTGACAGATTTTCCTTCTTGATTATGTTTTTTACGGCAATTCTTGGAAATGTTTCCCTGAAAATCCTTTCATCCGGGTTTACGTACTTGGGAGCCAGACCATACAGCCTGTGCTTTAGAATACTTTTTGAAACATCTGTTCTGTTGAATTTTTTGTTCATTCCGCACATTATTACAACAGGAAATTCCAAGCCCTTGCTTTTATGAACAGACATTAGCCTCACCACGTTGTCGTTTTCTCCCATGGTCTTGGCGTTTCCCGTGTCTCCTGATGTGACATTTAGTTTTTCCACATACCTTAAAAAATTAAACAAGCCGGACATTGATGTTTTTTCAAATTCAAAAGCCTTATCTGCAAGAAGTCTCAGATTTGCCTGCCTTAAGTTTCCTTTGGGGAGAAGACCAACAAAGTAATAGTAGTCTGTTTCAACGAGTACTTCCCATATAAAATCATTAAGGTGGGTGTAGCGGCTTCTTTTTTTCCAGTTTTCAACCTTGTCCACGAATTTTCCGATTTTTATGGACAATTCATCACTAAACTTGTTCTTGTATTCATAAACAGCATCTATATAATTGTATTTAGGGCTTGCTATTCTGATTTTCACAAGTTCCTCTGTGGTAAAGCTTCCGATTGGAGACCTCATGACGCTTAAAAGAGGAACGTCCTGCCTTATGTTGTCGATTATCTTCAGCAGATTCAGGATTACCTGTATTTCAATTGTTTCAAAATAACCCTCTCCTCCGTCAAAATAAAACGGAATTCCTTCATTGCTGAATATTTCTTCGAATATTCCGGCCCATGATGAAACTGAACGCATTAAAATCACAATGTCCTTGTACTTTATCTTTTCTTTTGAGGTTGCCGGTTCATCCTTTTTTAAAGGAAGATTCTTGTCTTTAAGAAGCACCTGCCGTACTTTCCCAACTGCAGCCATTGCTTCAAGCTCTGCAGTCTTCATGGTTCTTATTTCATCGTCAAGATCCTCTGATTCGGCAGAATTTTTGTCAATTATGTCAAGCTCTGTTACGCATTCGTTAATTTCCTCAAATTCTGCTCCCCAGTTTAAAAACACCTGTTCATTGTAGTCAACTTCTCCTAATTCCTTTGACATGATGCTGCTGAATATGAAATTGATACCGTCAAGAATTTCTTTCCTGCTTCTGTAATTCTGGTTCAAATCCACACGCCTGTTCATTTCGTCAGAATCCATGTTAGGATATTCATCGCTTTTCTGATTGAAGATGCTCGGGTCAGCAAGCCTGAAGCGGTAAATACTCTGCTTCACGTCTCCGACCATGAACAGGTTGTTTTCACTTTTCACTGAATTCAAGAGTTCTTCCTGCAGCCTGTTGCTGTCCTGATATTCATCAATGAAAATATATTTGAACTTATTTTTGTACGTATTGCTGATTTCTGTCTGCCTTAATATCTGAAGTGCATAGTGTTCCACATCATTGAAATCAGCTATAGACTTTTCAAGCTTCACGGCTTTGAATTTCTCACTGAGCTCCTTAATCAGTTCAAAAAGAGCTCGCATTGGAAC
>NZ_JAJUJR010000108.1 GCF_029265225.1 Sedimentibacter sp. | reverse complement strand
GAAGGAAAACATCCTTGGAGAAATTTCTCCAAAGCCTATTCCACAGTCAGTGCATGCGAATTTTGTGCTCATGAGAAGCTCTTCCTGCCCCATGACATCTATAAGAACCATGCCGTTGGAAAGTTCCAGTGCTGTTTCTACTGAATCCACAAGCCTTTTTTGTATTCCTTCCTTTACAATCAATCTGTCTACAACAATTTCAATGCTGTGTTTTTTATTTTTGTCAAGATCAATTTCTTCTTCCAGTTCAAAAAACTCCCCGTCCACCCTTACTCTGACGAACCCATCTTTTTTTATGTTTTCAAGAAGCTTTTTGTGGGTGCCTTTGGCTCCTCTTACCATTGGAGCCAGTATTTGAATTTTTGTTCTTTCTTCATATTCCAGCACCTTGTCAGTTATCTGATCGACTGTCTGAGTTGTAATTGGTTTTCCGCAGTTTGGACAGTGGGGAATTCCAACCCTCGCAAACAAGAGTCTGTAATAGTCATAAATTTCTGTTACTGTTCCCACGGTTGAACGCGGATTTTTGCTTGTGGTCTTCTGGTCTATGGAAATAGCCGGGGACAATCCTTCAATTGATTCCACATCCGGTTTATCCATCTGTCCAAGGAACATGCGGGCGTATGATGAAAGACTTTCCACATAACGCCTTTGCCCTTCCGCATATATTGTATCAAATGCAAGAGATGTTTTTCCGGAACCGCTCACTCCGGTAAAAACAATCAATTTATCTCTTGGAAGCTCAACTGAAATGTTTTTCAGATTGTTTTCCTTTGCTCCCCTAATTATTATTTTATCCATTGTTTATCCTTTCACTCAACTACCAGTGTGATGTTGTTCTGAATTTTTAAATCTTTTATCTGATCCCTCAAGTGGGCTGCTTTTTCAAATTCCAGGCTTTCAGCAGCTTTGCGCATTTCTTTTTCAAGCTCAATGATGTATGAATTAATATCCTTAACATCATCCTTGGTCTTGTAATGTTTTTCTTCCTCTGCTGCCTTTGTTGCCTCAATGATGTCTCTGACGCCCTTGATTATGGACTGAGGCGTTATGTTGTGGTCCTTGTTGTACTTATCCTGGATTTCTCTTCTTCTGTTTGTTTCCTTGATTGCCCTTTCCATGGAACCCGTCATCTTGTCAGCATACATTATTACCCTGCCGTCTACGTTGCGGGCTGCCCTTCCAACTGTCTGAATAAGAGATGTTTCCGAGCGCAGGAATCCTTCCTTGTCGGCATCAAGGATGGCAACAAGTGAAACTTCAGGCAGGTCAAGGCCTTCCCTCAAAAGATTTATTCCAACAAGCACGTCAAATTCTCCCACGCGCAGGTCCCTTATTATTTCCATTCTTTCAAGGGTTTCAACATCAGAATGAAGATACCTTACCTTAATGCCTGTATTCTTGAAATAAGCTGTAAGGTCCTCAGCCATTTTCTTTGTAAGAGTTGTTACAAGTACTCTTTGATTTTTTTCAATTGATTTTTTTATTTCATTCAGCAAATCATCAATTTGATTTGCAACCGGACGCACGTAAATTGGAGGATCAAGAAGTCCAGTTGGACGGATGATCTGCTCGGCAATATTCTGTGAATGTTCTGCTTCGTATGGCCCAGGCGTTGCACTTACAAACACTACCTGATTTATAATTTTTTCAAACTCGTCAAACTTCAACGGCCTGTTGTCAAGAGCCGAAGGAAGTCTGAAGCCATAGTCCACAAGCGTGGTTTTTCTGGCTCTGTCTCCGTTGTACATTCCCCTTACCTGAGGAACAGAAACGTGGGACTCGTCTATTATCATCAGGAAATCTTTCGGGAAATAGTCAAGAAGCGTAAAGGGTCTCATGCCTGGCTGAAGATTGTTTATGTGCCTTGAATAGTTTTCTATTCCGTTGCAGTATCCCATTTCCTGAAGCATTTCCACGTCGTAGTTCGTCCTTTGTTCAAGTCTCTGCATTTCCAGAAGCTTGTTTTCGCTTTCAAAAGTCTTCAGTCTTTCTGCAAGTTCTTCCTTGATGCTTATCACTGCCCTCTGCACATTTTCTTCCGTTGTGGCATAGTGAGTTGCAGGAAAAATTGAAATATGATTTCTCCTGCCGATGAGTTCGCCTGTGACCGTGTTAATTTCAGTAATTCTGTCAACTTCATCGCCGAAAAATTCCACCCTGATGGCATTTTCTGAAGATGAGGCAGGGAATATTTCAACGGTGTCTCCTCTTACGCGGAACGTACCGCGTGTAAAGCTTATGTCATTTCTTTTGTATTGAATTTCCACAAGCTTCTTTATGGTTTCGTCTCTTCCCTTTTCCATTCCGGGTCTGAGGGACAACACGAGATTTTCATAGTCAATAGGGCTCCCCAAGCCATATATGCATGAAACGCTGGCTACAATTATTACATCTTTTCTTTCAAAAAGAGCTGCAGTTGCCGAGTGTCTAAGTTTGTCTATTTCATCGTTGATGGATGCATCTTTTTCAATAAAAGTGTCGCTGCTGGGAACGTAAGCTTCAGGTTGATAGTAGTCGTAGTAGCTTACAAAGTACTCAACCGCATTGTCCGGAAAAAATTCCTTGAATTCTGAACAGAGCTGTGCTGCCAGCGTCTTGTTGTGGGCAAGAATCAGCGTCGGTTTTTGGACCTTTTCGATGATGTTTGCCATGGTGAAGGTTTTTCCTGATCCTGTTACTCCCAGAAGTGTCTGGTACTTTAAATTTTTCTCTAAACCTTCGGTAATTTTAAGAATAGCCTCCGGCTGGTCGCCTGTCGGCCTGAATTCTGATTTTATTTTAAATTCTCCCATTACGCACCTCTATACATAAACGTATGTTCGTTTCATTATATAACTTTTGATATACATAGTCAACAAAAAACAAAAAACTGCCTTATCATTATACCCATTTTTTTGGCATTCAAAAGCAGTTGCATGTATTGTTTAATTTTCCAGCGTCATAACGCTGCATTTTATATTATTTTCTGTAAATTCAAGTATCCCGTAACTTCCGTTTCCCCTTCTTGGGAAAATGGTGCTTCCCGGATTAAAAAACAATATGTTGTCAGAATATTCGGTGAGCTGGTCGTGAGTATGCCCAAACAATACAACATCGGCGTTTTTTTCTTTCGCATATTTCTTCAAGGCTTCAAGATTGTATTTGACGTTATGGATATGCCCGTGAGTAATCATGACATTTTTCCCCATTATTTCCCTGAAGAGAATTACTTCCTTTTCAACATCGTAGTCGCAGTTTCCCGGCACCTGATATACTGTTTCTATATTAAGTTTGTCCGCAAACTTTTGTGCATCCTTGTACTTGTCGCCGCAGTGGATTAAAATGTCATAATCTCCGTGAGATCTGATTTCATCCAGATGGCTTTCAAAGACTGCTCCGTGACTATCGCTAATTACCAGAACCTTCACTTGCTTCCTCCAGCTTTTTCTTTAAATTCATCAGTGCATTAGCCCTGTGGCTTATTTGGTTTTTTTCTTCTTCTGTCATTTCAGAAAATGTTTTGTCCCATCCGTCCACTATGAACAAGGGATCATATCCGAAGCCGTTAATTCCTCTTTCCTCAAAAGCAATTTTGCCCCTGCATTCCCCTTCAGCCATGAGGTGTCTTCCGTCTTCCAAAACAACTGCCATAACTGTTTTAAATGTGGCAGTTCTTTTTTCCATGGGAACACTTTCAAGATTCTTGAGCAAGAGGTTGTTGTTGTCCTTGTAGGATACCGGCTCCCCTGCATATCTTGCTGAATAAACTCCGGGATCGCCGTTTAATGCATCAACAAAAAGTCCCGTATCATCGGCAATCACTATTCCCTTAACAAGTTTGTGAAGCTCTTCGGCTTTCTTGAAGGCATTTCCTTCAAGAGTGTCCTTGTCTTCTTCCACATCAAAATCCACATATCCAAGATCGTCCTTTGACACCACATCGAAAATTGTGTTTTTGAGAATGTCTTTTATTTCATTGATTTTATGTTTGTTTCCGCTGGATAATATAATTTTTCTTCTCATTTTCCTATTTCCCCGCTGATTTCTTCTCCCAGCGCTTCTCTTTGTATTTTGTAAAGCTTCTCACATCCTGCTGACGCCAGAGAAACAAGGTCCATAAACTGGCTTTGGGAGAATGTTGCTTCCTCTCCTGAACCCTGCACCTCAACAAATTCACCTTTGTTTGTCATAACTATGTTCATGTCCACATCTGCTGCAGAATCTTCTTCATAGCACAAATCAAGAATTGTCTGGCCTCCGCTTAAGCCTACGCTCACTGCTGAAACAAAAGCCTTTATTGGCATTTTTTCAATCAACTTTTTGTCCATCAGAATTTTAAACGCATCTGCCATGGCAACAAAAGATCCTGTAATTGACGCAGTCCTTGTTCCTCCGTCTGCCTGAATTACATCACAGTCTATCCATATTGTTCTTTCACCTATGCTGCCAAGGTCTACCACGGACCTGAGGCTTCTGCCTATTAATCTTTGAATTTCCTGAGACCTTCCGTCTATTTTCAACTTATTTATGTCTCTTGACTTTCTGATTTTTGTTGAGCCCGGTATCATTGAATATTCAGCCGAAACCCATCCCTTGCCTGTTCCCTTCAGAAATGGAGGAACCCTTTCTTCAACCATTGCAGTGCAGATTACTTTTGTGTTTCCTACTTCTATTAAAACTGAACCATCCGGATGCATCAGATAATTTCTGGTTATTTTAACATTTCTCAATTCATCGTTTTGTCTGTTGTCAATTCTGTTCATAATTACTCCTTTTTTCAATTCTGGAATTATTATACCCTAATTATACAGCTTTAACAATAATAAACAACTAAGTTTTTGACATACATTATTTAAATAGAAAAGTCAACTGAACCATGTTTTGTTGACTAATACAATTCATTCGAGTAAAATATAATTATTACCGTCAAGATTGCATATATGTCTAAGGGGGATAAGTATGGTTATGGAAGATAAGAACAGCAATATTCAAGTTATTGACAGAACTCTTGATATAATCGAACTGCTGTCAACACAACAAAAAGGAATTGGCGTCACTGAAATATCAAAAAAAACAAGACTACACAAAACAACCGTACATAGAATATTATCGTCACTATACACAAGAAATTATGTTGAAAAAAACAAAAATGGCGAGTATAAATTAGGATTGAAATTAATAGAAATAGTTGGCTGTCATATTAATGAACTGGAACTTCAAACTGAAGCTCGGCCATACTTATTGGAATTATCTTCAAAATATAATCTTACATCCCATCTGGGAGTACTTGACGGCGAAAACGTTGTTTACATTGAAAAGCTCGAGACATATACACATATGAGGTTGTATACACAAATCGGTTATCGCGCCCCTGCTTATTGTTCATCTCTTGGAAAATGTTTGCTTTCTTCTCTGTCTGAAACAGAACTAGAAGATATTATGGCAGACTGCACCTTTGTACAATACACTGAAAATACCATCTGTGATTTAAAGGAATTGAAGAAGCACCTTAGAAATATAAGAATACAGAAATGGGCTATGGATAACCAGGAACAGATTATGGGACAGCGTTGCATTGCTGCACCTATTTATGATTACAGAGGAGAAGTAATTGCTGCTGTCAGCGGCAGCGGAAACTTAGAACAGCTGCCAGATGAAAAAATAAATGACGTGGCTGATTACATAGTCAGTATTGCAATTGAAATATCCAGAAGACTGGGATATAAGCAGTAAAAAAAGGCTAGCACCATTTTGGTGCCAGCCTTTAATTATTATTTTGAAAATCCTGTAAAGGACAACATCAGCCCTCCGCATGTATTAATTCCGTCTTGTTCATATCCGTATTCGCCGAATGTAAATTCCACAATGAATGGAACATCTCCTGCAGCCTCTTTGATTTCTTTCACAACCTCATCAATTCTGCTGTCAATTCCTGCCCTTCTTCCTCCACAGTGAACCAGGTGATAAGCACCGGGATTTGCACCCAGTTTTTCTTTCAATTCATTTAGTGTCTTGCCTGTTGATGATATAAGTTCATCAACAGAACCTTCCATGTAAGTTATTGCAGTGTTAACGGCTATGTTATTTCCTAAATTCATGGTATTATCTTCATTCCCGTTCATAGGATGCCTGATTGCAACCAGGTCACCAAGGCGGTCCTTTACTCCAAGTGGTGCACATATAGTTGCTCCCAGAAGATTCATTCCTTGCAGGTCCTTGGTGCTCTTGCCACTCCACTCTGCATATTTTTCAAGTGCAGGTATACCATCTATTTCTGCAAGAACCCTGTTTCCTATTACCTTTGTAATCACACCGGATTTATTAGTCTCATTGTAAGCGCCTGTAAACTTATTGGCAAATTTCTTATCTGTATAGAAAAATGCTACCGCAACACCATCTGCAAATGAACCATTATCTGTGAACAGCTTCCATTCTCCTGATATACTATTGTCTGCGGCGCTTCCTCCAAAGAAAGGTACTCTGCCTATAACCTTCGTGATGCCCTTCAGATAAAATTCTTCTTCTCCAGGAGGAGCAACCATGTAAAAATAATCCGGCGAATCGGTCCTGCCTGCATTTTCAAGGGCTTTTTTGGCAACTTCTTCACCTGTTGTAATTGCATCGCTTCCTTTAACCAATCCTGCAACACCTACAGTCATGTCATCTTCCATGGCCATGATGCCAACAAATGCATCACCTGTAATAAATCCTTCAGGTGTTATAACTCCGGTAAATGATGTGTTTCCTATTACTGGAACTCCGTTCATTACTTCTTTAACGCCTTTAATAAGTTCATCCTGATCATATGCCACACTGCTGTACATAAAAGCCACTTTCGGATTGCTTAATCCTTCGGTTGCTTTCATTCCCGCCGTTTTTCCTGCCTCAAAGGCGTTAGTGGATGTACATGAGCCTACGTTTGCTTTAAACATAATATTTCCTCCTTATATTTTAATCCAATAATAAATTCTTATTAGCCCCCTG
>NZ_JAJUJR010000084.1 GCF_029265225.1 Sedimentibacter sp. | reverse complement strand
GCTTTTTCAACGGCACGTTCTGAGATTGTGCAGATTGCAAGCCCCGGAGGCAGCCCAAGCGCTTTCTGTGATGAAGTTATGCATATGTCTACGCCAAGTTTATCCACCTCAATTTTGGTTCCTCCAGCAGAGCTTACTGTATCAAGGCAGAATATGACGTCTGGATATTTTCGTAATACCCTGCTTATTTCCTCCACGGGATTCATTACGCCTGTTGATGTTTCATTGTGAGTTATTGTAATGAGATCATATTTATTTGTTGAAAGTGCTTCTTCAACCATTTCCGGTGTTGTCACGCTTCCTGGTTCAGACTTGAACAAATCTGCTTCTATCCCGTTTGAAACTGCCATCTCATGCCATCTGTCGCCAAATGAACCAATTGAAAACACAGCTGCTCTTTTTTTAGTACAGCATCTTACGGCTCCTTCCATTAATCCGCTGCCGGAGGATGTAGAAAGCAATATTTCATTTTCGGTATAAAAAAGCTTCTTCAATTTATCAGATATGTCTTTCTGAAGCTTTGAAGCATCCTTGCTTCTGTGACCAATCATGGGTGTGGACATTTTTTGAAGAACATCGTCACTAACTTCAATCGGTCCGGGAATAAATAATTTCTTATGCATATAAACCTCCATATTTATAAAAATAGAATAGTTGACTTATGTTAGAGCTGAAAATCCGTCAGATGACTGTTGCTGCCCAGTTTAAGTTAAGGACATCATTTCTCTCCCTCATTATATCAATACAACGGAACCACTATGTAAAAAAGCTCTCATCCCAGCTGAGATGAGAGTTGAAAGACTAACGGTAAGCTCTCTGAAAATATTTGTATGAAGTATATATCATTATAATATGTGTGTCAAGATTTATTGAAATATTACATAATATAATTAAAATTGTTTCATTAAGTTAACATTTCAGGTATTGACATTTTAAAAGTACGAGTGTATTATGTGACTATGATACTAATACAGTAAGGCGGTGCAACAATGGAATTTAACAACAACATTCCAATATATTTGCAGGTTATAGAAAAAATAAAACAGGATATTGTCACTGGAAGGCTCAAGGCAGGTGACAAAATGCTGTCATCAAGAGAGTATTCAACAATGCTTGGAATAAATTTCAATACGGTGGCGAGAGTTTACAAGGAGATGGAAATGGAAGAAATTTTATTTACAAAAAGAGGCCTGGGCACATTCATAACAGAATCACCGGAACGAATCAAAAGCTTAAGGTACGAAATGGCCAGGAAGCAGATTGAAGACTTTATAAGGGGAATGGAACAAATAGGCTTCACAAGGGAAGACATGATTAAATTTATAGCTGAAAATAAATAAAGGGGAAAGAATAATGAATGAAAATGAAATTTTAAAAATTGAAAATCTTACTAAAAAGTATTACAACAAAACGGCTCTGGAAGATGTGAGCATGTCAGTGGAAAGAGGAAAGATTTACGGTCTTCTGGGTCCTAACGGAAGCGGAAAAACCACACTCATGAAAGTAATAGCACAGCTTCATAAACAAACAAGCGGGCAGGTGCTCATAAATGGAAGCCCTCTGTCCTATGAATCAAAATCAAGCATATCATACATGCCCACAGAAAATTTCCTGTATGATTCTTTCAAGGTCAAACATGCCGTGAAGTTTTATGCCGACATGTACAAAGACTTCAGAGAAGACTATGCAATGAAAGTATTGGAAGAAATAAAGGTGGATCCGGAATTCAGGATTTCAAAGCTGTCTTCAGGACTTAACGGAAAGCTCAAGGTTGCCCTGGCTCTTTCAAGAAATACTGACTTGTATATGCTTGATGAACCTTTAAACGGTGTGGACGTTTTATCAAGGGACACCATAATGGAGCTCATAGCACGAAGCTACGATGAAACCAAGACATTTATAATATCAACTCACCTGGTGAGCGAAATAGAAAAAATACTTGATTCCGTAATATTCCTGAAAGACGGAAGAGTAGAACTTTTAGGCGATGCCGAAGAACTGAGGCTTTCAAAGGGAACATCCATTGAAGGACTGTACAAGGAGGTTTACAAAAATGCTTAAGCTTTTAAAATATGAATTTATAAGAAAATATAAACTGATAACCATGACGCTGGTTTCAGCCCTGGTTTTAAACCTGTATCTTCTCACTAAGGGAATTGCAGTAAGCTCGTCATTCCTGCTGTTCTTCCCGTTAATTCTGGCTGTACTGTATGTCAGTGATGTAATAAGAATGTACAGCGACGACCTTAACAAGAAATCAGGCTACATGCTTTTCATGACTCCAAACAGCGGATACAAAATAATCATGTCAAAGCTGGCTGCGGCAGTTATTGAAGGCATCGGAATGCTGTTCATATACTTTGTGTTCATCCTTGTAAACGGTGCATTCATAATTTATCAGACCAGAAGCTTTGTAGACATCAATGAAGTGATGAACGACATAAACACTCTGTTGTCAGGAAACATAGGCATAAACCTTGGCCATGTGTTTGTATTCCTGTTTGCAGTTCTTGTGTTTGTAATAGGCTTCATAGTAACGGTTTACACTGCAATGACCATAAGAAAAAGCATTTTTTCTGAAATAAAGTTCGGGGGATTCTTAAGCTTCATAATATTTCTGGGATTAAACTGGGCACTTACCTATGCCTCAGGCGAATTTTACTCACTTGTGTCTCCACATTACAATTCATTTGTAAATGTGACCACTGTTTCAGCCTCAGAACTTCTGGTAATAATGTTTCCTGTAATTGCAGTTTCAATAATCCAAAGCATAATACTCACATTGTGCTCCGGATTCCTTCTTGAAAAGAAAATTAATTTATAATATATTAGGGGTGGAAATATGAAAAAAACAGCTTTATTGCTGATAACCGCATCACTGCTTCTGGCTGCAGGATGCACTTCGAATTTTGAAGTAAATGAAGATGCTGTAAAGGAAGTATCCGACAAAATAACCAAGACAATAATCAACTCCGTAGGAGAGGAAAAGGTACAAAAAACAGAAGCCATGACTTTTGACGGTACAGGACTGAACAAAATAAAGATTGACAGCTCTGTTGGAGACATAACCGTAAAATCTCATGAATCCCAGGAGATTGCAGTCAATATAATCATTACTGCAAAATCAGGATCAAAGGAAAAAGCAGAAAAACTTCTTGAAAGCTACACCTATACACAGGAAAAAACTCAGTATTCAGTAGACATCGACACTTCAACGGACGGTTTTGATTTTGCTGACGGAAATTACATTGAAACAAGCATGGAAGTCTACCTTCCTTCAAACATTGAAAACACAGAAATAGCCTTGAATGTTGGAGACATAGACATTGACGGCATAAACGGAAGTTTCGACATTCACTCAAATGTTGGAAATATAAACATACAAAATGGAGAAGGATTCTGCAATTTGGAAATTGACGTTGGAGACATAGTTCTTTCCGGTTTCTCAGCAGCAAAAAGCTCTGAGTTCTCAATCAACACAGGTGACATAGAACTGAATCTTACAGATATTTCAAACGCAGATAAAATAGCTGCAGAAACACAGGTAGGGACAATTGATGTGACAATGCCTGAAAACTCAGGCTACCAGGCAACAATAGAAGAATTCATGGAAGATAAAAAAACACTGTCTGAAGGTGACGGGAAAACAGAAATAAGTCTTAAAACAAACGTGGGCGATATAGAATTCAATTAATTAATATGTGCTGTTTACTGCAGGGAACTGCGGTAAACAGCTTTTTTATTGTATACATGTTTTGTTTCTGTCAATCCGTGGTATATTATTATAAAGACCTTTCTTAAACAAATATTTTATTGTATAATTTATTAAGTATTTACATAATTTTCATATAATGCGCAACAAAATAGATTACAATAAAATTATCCAGGAGTGTATTATGACTGAAAATGACTTGCCCGTTTATTTGTTCCATCAGGGAACAAACCATTATTCATATAAATTTCTCGGTTCACATATAGAAGAGTCCGGAGTTGTTTTCAGAGTTTGGGCTCCCAATGCAAAATCCGTGAATGTTGTTGGAAATTTTAACTGTTGGTCCAGAGACAAAATCTATGAAATGAAACGTATTTCCAGCGGAGGAGTTTGGGAACTTTTTGTTCCGGGAATTCGTGAAGGAGAACTTTACAAATATCTCATTGTAGATGCTGGCGGAAATGAGCTTTATAAATCCGATCCCTTCGCATTTTCTGCAGAGACCCGTGACAGGACAGCCTCCATAGTCCACAGCATAGACAATTTTCATTGGCAGGACAAAAGCTGGCAGAATTACAAAAATGGGATCAACATGTACCAGATTCCTCTTAACATTTACGAAGTGAACCTGTCATCATGGAAAAGGCATGAAGACGGAAGTCTTTACACATATGAAGACATTGCTCCCATGCTCATAAAACACGTGAAAGAGCATGGATTCACTCACATTGAACTCATGCCTGTCATGGAACATCCCTATGACGGATCATGGGGATACCAGGTTACGGGCTACTATGCGCCTACAAAACGATTCGGCGAACCTGATGGACTTAAATTTTTAATTGACCAGTGCCACATTCACGGCATAGGAGTCATACTTGACTGGGTTCCAGCGCATTTCCCGAAAGATGCCCACGGGCTGTACAAATTTGACGGAAGCTTCCTTTATGAATACGATGATGTTCAAAAAAGAGAAAACAAAAGCTGGGGAACTCATAAATTCAATTACAAGAAATCCGAAGTTGTGTCATTCCTCATTTCAAATGCAGTTTTCTGGCTGGAAGTGTACCATGCGGACGGACTGAGGGTTGACGCCGTAAGCTCCATGCTTTATCTTGATTACGACAAGAAGCATGGCGAATGGACTCCAAATATTTACGGCGGAAATGAAAATATTGAAGCAATAGAGTTTTTAAAAAATCTTAATCAGACTGTCTTCAAGCTTCATCCAAATACCATGATGATTGCCGAAGAATCTACGGCATGGCCCATGGTTACAAAGACGGTATACCTGGGAGGCCTTGGTTTTAACTTCAAGTGGAACATGGGCTGGATGAACGACATGCTTGAATACATCCAGACAGACCCTTTTTACAGAAAATACAAGCACAAGAACATTACATTTTCTCTTCACTATGCCTTCAGTGAAAACTACATACTCCCTTTGTCCCACGACGAAGTAGTCCATGGAAAAAAATCAATACTGGACAAAATGCCCGGCACCTATGAGGAAAAATTTGCTGGTGTGAGGGTACTTCTTGGGTACATGGCAGCCCACCCGGGCAAGAAGCTGAACTTCATGGGATATGAAGTGGGACAGTTTGCCGAATGGAATTTTGAAAAAGAAATTGAATGGTTTTTGACTGATTATGAATATCACAGAAAACTGAACATATATATTAAAGATTTGAATGAATTTTATTTAAGCTGTTCCCAGCTTTGGGAAATTGACTACTCATGGGAAGGGTTCAAATGGATTTCCAATGATGACTATGAACAAAATATAATAGCATTCAAACGAATAAATAAAAACAAGGAAGAACTTATAACTGTAGTGAACTTTTCGCCTGTTGAAAGACATGGCTATTCCATTGGAGCAAATAAAGGAACTTACACTGAAGTATTTAACTCAAATGCTGAAAAATACGGAGGGACAGGAACAGGAAACGTTGAAAAAATAGTGTCCCATGACGGCAGCATGCACGGATATAATTCACACATATCCCTGACGGTTCCGCCCCTGTCGGTAATTTTCCTTAGAGAAGATGAAAAGTTCGAGGTTAACAAAATGGGAGGTAACGTATATGAAATTAGCTAAAAAAGAATGTGTGGTAATGCTTCTTGCAGGCGGGCAGGGAAGCAGGCTGGGGGCCCTCACAACAAAAATAGCAAAGCCCTCTGTGCCCTTTGGGGGCAAGTACAGAATCATTGATTTCGCTCTTTCAAACTGCGTAAATTCAGGACTGGACACCATAGGAGTGCTCACTCAGTACCAGCCTTTGATTTTGAATTCATATATAGGAGACGGAAAGTCATGGGACCTGGACAGGATGTACGGCGGAATACAAATACTTCCTCCCTATCAGAGAGTGGGAGATTCTGAATGGTATCTGGGAACTGCAAATTCAATTTACCAAAACATAGATTTTATCAATCAATATGATCCGGAATACGTGCTTGTTCTGTCGGGAGACCACATTTACAAGATGGATTATTCCCTCATGATAAAATATCACAAGGAAAAAAACGCAGACTGCACCATATCTGTAATCAATGTTCCACTCAAGGAAGCATCCCGATTTGGAATTTTAAGCTCTGATGAAGACGGAAGAATAACCGACTTTGAAGAAAAGCCGAAAAAGCCAAAGAGTACCCTGGCTTCCATGGGCATTTATGTTTTTTCATGGAATAAATTAAAGGAATATCTGGAACTTGACAACTCAAATCCTGATTCTTCCAAGGATTTCGGAAAGGATGTCATTCCTGCCATGCTGAAATCAGGCGAAAAGATGTATTCCTACGAATTCAAGGGATACTGGAAAGATGTGGGTACAATTGATTCTCTGTGGGAAGCAAACATGGACCTGCTGGGACACGACGGTTTTGATTTGTCCGGAGACTGGGTTATATATTCAAGGCACGAGGAAAGGCCTCCTCAGTACATAAGCAGTTCAGCCGAAGTAAAAAACTCCATAGTTTCCGAAGGAGCAGTAATACTTGGAAAAGTTGAAAATTCCATAATATTTTCAGGTGTTAAAATAAATGAAAATGCAGTTGTGAAGGATTCTATTGTGATGGCTGATGTTGAAATAAAGGAAAATTCGCATGTGAATTATTCCATAATAGATGAAATGGTAAAAATCGGTCCTGGTCTAAAAATAGGAACTCCAAAAGAGCAAAAATCAGACATAACTGTAATACCGCGCGACAGCGTCATCAATAACATGTAGGAGGGACATTATGAACAATACTTTAGGAATAATATTTTCTGACATGCAGGACTGGAGCATGACAGAACTGGCATCCCACCGTTCAGTTGCTGCAATACCATTCGGAGGAAGATACAGGCTCATTGATTTCCCCCTTTCAAATATGGTCAACTCAGGAATGCATAAAATATGCATCATAACAAAAAGCAACTACCGTTCCCTCATGGAACACGTTGGCTCAGGCAAGGACTGGGATTTGTCTAGGAAAAAAGGAGGCATACTCATATTTCCTCCCTATGCCCTGGGCGAAAACCACGGACTATTTACAGGAAGGCTGGATGCATTAAAAAGAGTACTGGACTATATATCATCTTCCAAGGAAAAATATGTTGTGTTGTCCGACAGCGACATGATTTACAACATCAACTACAAGGATGTAATAAAATATCATGAAGAAAAAAATTCAGACATAACTGCAGTGTACACAAAGTATCCTCTGAACAAGACATGTTCAATTCACAAAATAATGTATGAATTTGATGAGGAAGGACGAGCAAAAGACATACTTGTTTATCCCATAATAAATGGAGTTCACAACATAGGTCTTAACACATGGGTAATGAACAAGGATTTTCTTGAGGCCCTTATACACGATGCCATTGCGCGAAACTACAAGGATTTCAGTTACGATGTCCTTGCTGCAAGAGTACACAGCCTAAGAATTTACGGCTATGAATACAAGGGTTTTTATGCACACATAGATTCATTGCAGAGCTATTATGACAACAGCATGGAACTGTTGAAAATGGATGTGCTGCAGAGCTTGTTTTATTCAAAAACAGGTCCAATATTCACAAAGACAAAGGATTCGACGCCAACGAAGTACCTATCACATGCAAATGTCAAAAACTCATTGATTGCAAGCGGCTGCACGATTGAAGGAACAGTTGAAAACAGCATCATATTCAGAGATGTTAAAATAGGAAAAAATGCCGTGGTTAAAAATTCAATTATAATGCAGCACGGAACCATCGGCGAAAATGCCCGGCTTGATTCCATAATATCAGACACGTATGCCTTTGTTAACAATGACAGAGTATTGCTTGGCTATTCAAGCTGTCCTTTCTTTATCAAGAAACATTCAATAGTATAGGAGTGATTATATGAGTGTCATGAAAGTATTGTACGCGGCTTCTGAAGCCGCTCCGTTTATAGCAACAGGAGGCCTGGGTGATGTGGCAGGCTCTCTTCCCAAAGCACTTTCAGAGAAATACGGTGACAAAATAGACATCAGGGTTATAATACCCCTGTACCAAAACATAACAGACAGAAGCGGCTTTGAATTTATGTGAAAAACCACGGTGCCACTTGCCTGGAGGCAGCAGTACTGCGGGGTTTTTAAACAGAAATGGAACAATGTCACCTATTACTTCATAGACAATGAATATTATTTCAAAAGAAGTGAATGCTACGGACACTATGATGACGGTGAAAGATTTGCAT
>NZ_JAJUJR010000179.1 GCF_029265225.1 Sedimentibacter sp. | reverse complement strand
TATTCATACATTCCAACGGCATTCAGGGCATCATCAACTCTTCTTCTTATTTCAGAAGATTCAACACCTTGATTTTCAGGTCCGAATGCAATATCTTCCTCAACAATTGTAGCAACAAGCTGGTTGTCAGGATTCTGAAAAACCATTCCTGCTGCCTGTCTTATGTCCCAGAGCTTGGAATCATCTACAGTATCCATTCCCTTGACATATATTTTTCCTTCTGTGGGAAGAAGTATGGAATTTATTAATTTTGCAAGAGTTGACTTGCCTGAACCGTTGTGACCGATTATAGCAGTGAACTCTCCTTTTTTGATGTTCAGACTGCAGCCGTCAACAGCGTAGTCCGTGTCTTCCTTGCTGTATTTAAACTTGACATTTTCAATTTTAATTATGTAATCGTCCATCATACACCTGTATTCATTAAATTGTGCGTCACTTCGCATTAAGATAATATCATCAATCACATAATTTTACAACAGTAATTTTAAGTCCTCAGTTCAAACTTGGCGTAAATTTCTTTGAATTTTAAGGAAATCTAAAGCAATGCGCATTCAATGCGTTTTGGCTTTGAGTTGTCAAAATGAAATTCATCTTTGAAATCTGCAAAGTAAATTTTTCTTTTGAAATTTATAGTCCTTGTTTTCTTATACAGCAAATCTGCAGGGTCATCGGCTGAAATTCCAATGACGAACATTTTGTAATTTTTTTTGATAACTGTGGCAATTTGGTTTAAAAAGCAGCTGTAGTATTCCATGTTTCCGTCTTTTGAATAAAAAAAAGAAAGCATGGGAAAATCAAGTACTTGTCCTTCCTCAGGGATTTCTATGTATCCAAGAAATCTTGAAACAAATGAAAACTTCTGAATTATTTTTAATGTCCTGGAGTATCCCTTGACTATGTACTGTTTAAAATCCTTCTGGTTCCAAAGTGCACCGAAGGCAAGTATTTCTCCCCGCCTTTCCAGTACATAACAATCCTCAATATTAAGCCCGTAAAAATCTGTAATATTGTTTACAACCGGAGAGAAATTGTATTTCATCATTTCCATTTTTAAAAATGAATGTACATTGTCAAGGTCATCTCTTTTTATACTTCTGAAGATCAAATCTTCCGGACACACTTTCGTAAATATTTCGGGATTGATTATGTATGTTGTATAGTCGCAAAGAGGCAGAAGCTCTGGGATAAAACTTCTTTTTTTATTAAACATATTTTCTGAAGCTTCATTACCGGATAAAAATGAACAAAGATAAATACTTAAATCCTGCTTTTCAATAAAATCAGCCACACCTTTCCAGTTTATCACTCCATGATAATCATTTCTTTTTCTTATTCCCCCTATATATCCTGCTGATACTTTTTTTTCGTCAACATAGTAGCACCCGGGAATGCAGGCTGCCTGAAAAGCAATTTTTCCTTTTTTGTCCCTTATGATGGCAATTTTTGAATTTTTATTTTCTTTTTTGTAGGATTCATAGGCATTCGTTCTTCTAGTGTAAACAAGTTCAATATTTCCCTTGGATGTTTCTGATTCAATTATTTCAAGCATTTCAATGCCGTCTTCTTTAACGGCTTCTTCAATCTTGTTTATCATATGTCATCCTCATCCATGTTTTCGCCTATGGGTATGCCAAAGCGCTTGTCCACTTCAAAATGAAAAAGAATGTTCTGATACCAGTACACCATGTTTATGAGAGGCTTTCTGGTGCGCCTTGAAAGTGTTATTCCTCTTTTTAAAATAGAAAGGAATGTATAATATTTTTTCTTGTACTTCCTGCAGAGATTTTTAAGCTCCAGGTCTGAAACAAGCTTCGGCATGAATGATATTGTGCCAAATGTGTACCCTTTTTCAAGCCACCAGCTTTCATGAAACAGTCTTCCTTCCTCCAGAAATCTTTCATATGTTCTTGTTCCCGGAAAAGCGAGGAGATGATTGAATGCAGTCACAAAAAACTCATGGCGGCTGCAGAACTCAAGATTTTTTCTGAAGCTTTCCTCGTCGTCATGGTCAAATCCAAATACGAAACTTGCATAGATGCTTATGCCGCATTTGTGAATTCTTTCAACAAGCTCGTCCCTTTCTCCAAGTCGTGCCGACCATGTCTTGTTCATCTGTTCCAGGTTTTTCGTGTCAATTGATTCAAAACCTATCAATATCATTTCGCATCCGCTTTTCTTCATTAAATTAAGAATTTCCTCATCACGGGCAATATCCAGGGTGATCTGAGTAACCCATATTATGTTAAGCTTTTCTACTTCCTTAAAAAGTTCCTTAGCAAATTCCCTGTCTGAAAAAATGCTGTCATCCACAAAAAAGAAAATTTTATTGCTGCACATTTTGATTTCTTCCACTATGTCGCTAATTTTTCTGTGCATGTATTTTCCGCCGTAATATGAATGGATGGAGCAAAATTCGCACAGGTGGCGGCAGCCTCTTCCTATTTCAACCAGAGATATGGGAAGGTATTTTTTTTGTTTGTCAGCATAAATGCTTCTGTCAGGAAGTTTGTATTCAAGGCACATCGTACCTTCATATATATTGCTGAAATCATTGTTTTCAATGTCCTTAAGCACCCTTGCCCACACTTCTTCAGCATTTCCCTTGACCACTATGTCGGCATGCTTTGAAACTTCATGTTCTGCCATTGTTGCATGGTAGCCTCCCATGACGACAATTTTTCCTCTTTGTTTAAATTTCTCTGCTATTTCATACGCTCTTCTGGCTGTGTATGTTTCAACTGTTATTGCCACCACATCGGTTTCACAATCATAGTCGATGTTTTCAATGCGGTCGTCAAAAAAATCTCTTTCATATATTTCTGGTGTGAGCTTGTTTAAAACTGCAATGGTCAATGGTTCCATGAGCCAGGATTTTAAATATTTTTCATTTTTCTTCCTGCCTATTCCAGGCAAAACAAATGTTATTTTCATCATTGTCCGTCCTTGAATCCGAATTTCATTCCTTGTTTTCTGAAAACTTCCTTTTTGAAAATTGGGTTGTATACCATGTATGTAAAAAGCTTGTATGGATTTTTCATGTTTGTCCTTAAATCAAATGCCCTGTATATTATGGAACTCACAGAATTGTAATTTTTCCTGCACCAGAATGATATTTCCGTAAGCTCATCTGCAGTCATGTTCTTGGGAATAAACGATGCATAGTTGAACCTGTAATCCTGGTGAAGCCACCACTTTCCATCGTAAAGGAGTCTTCCCTGGCTTAAAAGTTCATTGTAAAGAGGAGTTCCCGGGTATGGCATTAAAATGTTGTATGCAGCAAATGAAAATTTGTTTTTAAGGGCAAAATTGTATGTTTCCCTGATTGAATCCATGGTGTCCGTGTCATGGCCCAGCGTGAAGGCAGCCCATATCTGAAGTCCGTAGGATTTTAGCATACTGATTGCTTCTTTGTACTGATTGTCTGCATAATTTTTGTTGATCATCTTTTTCATGGCTTCAATGCTTTCTGACTTTATTGATTCAAAGCCCACCACAAGTCCCATGCAGCCGCTTTTAACCATGAGATTCATAAGTTCTTTGTCTTCAAGCATGTCAAGGCTTGCCTGGCTGACCCACTTAATTTTAAGCGGTATGAGAGCACGAAACAGTTCCTTGGCTTTTTCCTTGTTGCCTACAATGTTATCGTCCACAAAAAACAAAATCTTCCTTTGTTGACTCGTGATTTCTTCAATTACTTCAGAAACATCCCTGCAGTAATGGTGATGTCTGAAATATGCGCCGGAAGCGCAAAAGCTGCATGAATTTCTGCATCCCCTGCTAAACTGCAGAAGGGTAATGGGAAGATAGTTTTTTCCCTTGAAAATGTCCCTTCTTGTTATTATTCCCTTTTGAGGTACAATAACTTCACTGCAGATATATTCTTCCTTTAAACATCCTTTTCGCAGGTCCTCAATCATTTCAGGCCACTTGTCTTCCGCATCCCCTATCATTATGCTTGTTGCATGTTCCTTAACCTCAGAAGGAAGAAGCATGACGTGCATTCCTCCCATGAGAACCTTCACTCCCCTGTCCATGAACTGTCGGCTTATTTCATAGGATCTTCTTGCAGTGAATGTTTCAACGGTTATACATACGAGGTCAGTTTCTTCATCATAGGGAATAACTTCTGCCCTGTCATCATACATAACAACTTCTATGTCAGGAGGTGTGAGAGCTGCAAGAATTCCAAGCTGCAGCGGCTCCATCCTGCTTTCATCCACATACAGGCTGTGGCCTCTTCTTCCTATGTTTGGTTTAATCAGCGTAATTTTCATCTCTGCCACCAAGTATCCTTCCCTGCTTGAACAATATTTCAAATCTTGATATGAGATTGACTTTCATATAAACGGATATATTTTCTAAATTGCTTCGCTTCATCATCCTCTTAAAAATATTTCCCAAGGAATAAAATGAATATCTTGCATCCCTGCAGCTTTCTGAAAGCTGTATGCCAGTCATTTTTTCCGGAACAATCATTGAATCTCCGTACCTGTAGTTTTTTTCAAGCCACCACTTGTCAGCTGTAAGCCTGTTCTCCCACCTAAGCCTTTCATAAAGAGCAGTACCCGGCATTGCCATAAGAGGATTGAAGTTTGCAATGGCAAATTTATGCTCCACAGCAAAATCAACAAGCTCCTGTGCAGTATCCAATGTATCGCCGCCATAGCCTATTACAAATGTGCCGTAAACCATTAAACCCGCGTCGTAAATATTCTTCAGGGCTTTATTGTAGTCAAATTTCATGTTTGCTTTCTTGTTCATCTCTTTCAGGTTTTCCTTGTTCAATGATTCGAAGCCTATGAGAACCATCATGCAGCCGCTGTCTTTCATGATTTTTAAAGTCTCAGGTCTTTCCGCTATGTCAATTGATATCTGACATGCCCATTTTCTGCGAAGTTTCTTCATGGACATGAACAATCTTACAGCTTCTTCCCTGTCAGCAAAAATGTTGTCGTCAACGAAAAAAATATATTTTTCCTTTATCTTTTTAATGTCTTTAGTTACATTTTCAACATCTCTTACACGGACATTTTCCCTGTAAAATGCATTTATGGAACAAAAATCACAGCAGTATCTGCATC
>NZ_JAJUJR010000220.1 GCF_029265225.1 Sedimentibacter sp. | reverse complement strand
TTATGTTCACTTCTTCAGGGTAAGAGAAGTCAATTGATGTTTCCTGAACATCACGTGGAATGTCTATTAAAACAGGTCCTTTTCTTCCGGTGGAAGCGATATAAAAAGCTTCCTTCAGTATTCGCGGAAGTTCCTTTGCATCCTTTACAAGATAGCTGTTTTTTGTGAAACATTGGGTTGCTCCGATTATATCTGCTTCCTGGAACATGTCTCTTCCGATTGTTGAAGAGTTGACCTGACCGGTTATGGCAACAAGAGGAATTGAATCCATGTAAGCCGTTGCGATACCAGTAATCAAGTTCGTTGCTCCTGGACCTGAGGTAGCAATGCATACTCCAACTTTGTCCAGAGCTCGTCCGTAACCGCTTGCCATATGTGCTGCTGATTGTTCCTGTCTTACCAGTATGTGTCTGACGGCAGAATTACGAAGGGCTTCGTAAAGGGGAAGCACGGCGCCTCCCGGATATCCGAATACCAAGTCTACATTTTCATTTTCAAGACATTTTACGATTGCTTCTGATGCTTTCATTTTCATACTCGTACCTCTTTCTTTTTTTGTTGAAGTTGCCATTGAGCTTTTTTATATGATAGGTAAGTTTTTTTCTATCATATAAAATGAGGAGTTCATGTGGGATGTCCTTAACCTAAAGGAGGTGCGGAGCAACTTTTTTGTAAACAAAAAGCGGGAATTCTCACATAAGGACGAGAATACCCGCGGTACCACCAAATTTCCATAAAGGCTCTTGATATTATAACGGAATAACCGTTTAATCTTACTGCTGTTTCAGATTAAATGCTCCAAAGCTACCTTCAATACAAATTCAACTGTGAAATCTTTCAGCCGGTGAATTTCACTCTCTGTGAGCATTTGTACTTACTCCTCTTTTTCATGGCATGTTTTTAAATTTATCCTATATTATTAGAATCAATATGGTTTGTCAAGAGTTAATTTACAAAATAATTTCGATTTATTTATGAAAAATAAAAAACCTCAATTTTTCAACTGAGGATTTTACCAATTATATTAATTCAAATAAGTACATATATGGCTTATATATCTTTATTTTCATCATCTTTCTTCGTTTCAGCCGTTGCACTATCCGAAACCTTATTAGCATGTGCTTTAAATTGTCCCAAAGCTTCTCCTAAAGATTTTCCAACTTCAGGAAGCTTGGAAGGTCCAAATATAATAAGCGCAATAGCCAAAATCAATATAAGCTCTGTTGCTCCAATTCTACCCATAGAGTACCTCCTACATTTATATATGTACATTGTAAATCATTTGTCAATTTTAATCAAGCATTAAATAAACGAGGATTTCTCCTCGTTTATATTAAGCAAATTTTGCGTTCAGCAATTCTACCATTTTTCCTGTAACGTCAGCAGCAACACCTGCACAACGAGCTTTTCTTTCAGGATCTGCCATTGCATATCCTGATTTTGCCATGAAGTTTCCTACAGAATCTGCACACAATATTGAACCTGCTACTGTTGTTGGTAAGTTGAGCTTTTCAGGCTGATAAATTGGAAGTTCTGCTTCCTTGTACCAGTTTTCCAATTCGCCTAATACTGCTTTTGCTGTGTCTGCATCACATACTGAACCAATACATGCTGCAGCGCTTCCCAATGAACCGCACAAAGATCCCTGTGTAAAGCCTGCTCCGTAGTTTGTAAACATTTGTGCTGGGTATTGGTTGAATGGATATCCAACTTGTTCAGCTAATGTACCGAAGAACCCTTCGGCTACGCCGCTGCCTCAGCCACCCTTTTCTTTATAACCTGCATAGGCTTTTTCCTGTGCTTTTGCTACGTCGATTTTCTCATATTTAAATGGCCATGCTGGAGCCTGTGATGTATCTACTGCCGCTGCAGCAGCTGCTGGTGCTGGTGCTTCGGCTTCTTTAGTTGAACATCCTGTTAATACTCCGGCAAGAGATCCTGTTACTGCAACGCCTGCTACAGTAAGGCCCATTCCCTTAAGAAAATCCTTCCTTGAAATTTGTTTGTTTTCTGTCATATTATTTCTCCCGATATAATTATAATATGTAAGACAAAGATTGTCCTCAATAATAGTTTAGCATCGAGTTCAATATAATTCAAGATATATTTTTGGGTGAACGCGTTCAGAAACGTTGAAATATAAGCAAAATATTGAGTTTTCAACATTTGTCAAGAATAATTAAAATAATAACAAAGTCGTTTTGGTATTACTTTTTTTTATAAAAGTCTTTTGGAAGAAAATTTAACATAATTGTTTGATAAGAATATTATGGCCTATTATTCGTTAATTTAAAATCAGAAGCGTGTGAAAGTAAACGTTTTTTGCAATTTCATGTTATATTTTAATTTATCCATATCAATATAATGCAATAAAAAAGTGGCAATGCCACTTTTTTATTGCACGTTGTACATGCCGTTGCTTTCCATATATTTGAAAATTGATTCTCCGTGCTGTTGTTCTTCTTTTTGAATGTGGTTAAGAATGTTTCTTACCTGCGTGTCTCTGATTTCGAAGATTGCAGTATTGTATGCCCCTGAAACAAATTTCTCTGTCATGAGCATATCGGTGCAAAGGTCTCTGTCATTTGTATTCATATTTCCGCTGCCCTGGGAACCAGACTGATTAACGTTCTGGAATATCATATTCTGCTGACTGTTTTGTTGTCCCTTTGACTGCATTCCGCCGGACTGCATACCTCCTGACTGCTGCTGACCACCGCTTTGTTGTCCTGCAGCAGGCATCTGGCCTTTAAGAAGCTGGTCAATTGTATTGTAATGTTCCTGCTCAATCTGACCATTCTGCTTAAAAATATTTTTAAGAGCCGGGTCTGATGCTAAATTGGCATAATTAGCATATTTCTGAATACAAAGTTTTTCATGGTTTTTCTGGTCTTCAAGCAAAAATCTTTCTTTTGTTGAAAAATTCATATAAACACCTCCTACAATATTATTTTCAAAACAACAAAATATATCCCTTCAATGATTAAAATTTTAAAAAATTGAACTTTGATTTTAAAAACAGTTGTTTAATGATTAAAAAGTATTATAATGGTATAAGCATGCTGGAAACATTTGCTTAATATTACATGAAGGAGATATAAATGAAATACACTATTGACAAATCAGTATTTGAACTTAACAAAGACATAAAGTTCGGAATTTTAATCGGAGAAAACATAGTAAATTCAGAAACAACCGCTTCAGATGAAGAAAGATTAAGAAAATCAGAAAACAGAATGAGAGAAGAAATAAAACCGGAAGATCTCAGAAGCCTTCACAATGTTGAGCTGTACAGGGATGTAATGTTAAAATCAGGAATCAATCCAAACAAATATCCTCCTTCTGTAGAAGCAATGTTTAAAAGAATAATCAAGGGAGGCCAGCTTCCTGTCATCAATGCACTGGTTGACTTATGCAATGCAGTTTCCATAGAAAACGGAATATCCTTGGGTGGTCATGACCTCAGAGACATGCACCAGGACCTTGAAGTTAGATACAGCAGAAAAGACGACATTTTTCTTCCTTTCGGTGCGGTAGAATATGAAGAGGTTCCTGAAGGAGAGCTGGTATTTACCAGCGGCAATGTTGTTCAGACATTGAAGTGGGTATGGAGGCAAAGCGAGCTGGGCAAGCTTACAAAGGACAGCAGCAGCGTGTTTTTCCAGCTGGTGGGCTTTGAATACAATGATGATTCAAGCTTAAAAAAGGCAATGGATGATATAGAAAATTTAGTAATAAACAGATTCAATGGAAAAGTTAAGAGATTTCTGGTTGATATGAACAATACATCCATTGAATTCTAATATTTATTTCAGACCCCCAAAAAACTTACTAATAGTACGAAAAATATTATGTATCTGTGTTACACCTTGATACAGAAATATAATTTAATATATTGTATAAAATGGAGGGAAAAAAATGAAAAACAAAAGTATGCTAAGAGTATTAGCATTGGTGGTTGTGTTAAGCATGATATTTACAACAGCCGCATTTGCAGTTTCACCGGGGAATAAAAAGATCAATAGAGATGAAGAAAGCTATAAAAATGCTGTAAGCTACCTGATTGAAAAAGAAATTATGAAAGGTTACGGACATGGTGATTACGGTTTAGAAGGCAATGTAAAGCGTGGGGATGTTATCGTCATGATAGTAAGAGCCTTTGAAATTGAATTTGACAAAGAGGATTTAGTTGCAAATTTCCTTGATGTAGCCAATGAAGACGAATACTTTTACGGACCAGTAAATGCTGCAAAAAGACTTGGCATTGCTAAGGGAGACGGAAAGTATTTCAAA
Source organism: Sedimentibacter sp. (assembly GCF_029265225.1). Lineage (GTDB taxonomy): Bacteria > Bacillota > Clostridia > Tissierellales > Sedimentibacteraceae > Sedimentibacter. Next base: position 118 of record NZ_JAJUJR010000220.1, on the reverse strand, counting down.
CCAAACAAGCCTGTAACAGTTCAGGAAGCAATATGGCTCATTGAGAGAGCTGAAGAAATAACAGGTGAAAGTCTTGATTTTGAAGATGTAGATTTGGAAGATTTGTTTGAAGCAGACG
>NZ_JAJUJR010000292.1 GCF_029265225.1 Sedimentibacter sp. | reverse complement strand
AGAATATTTTTTATTACTATGGCTGCAGCATCCATTTCCTGTTCAGCTGTTCCGCCAAGCATATGAACAGCAGCTGCTGCTGCCATTGCAGAGCCTGCTCCGCATTCTGCCTGACATCCGCCTTCTGCTCCTGCCAATGTTGCATTCTTGGCTATAAGAATTCCTATTCCGCCGGCAACAAACAATGCCTGAATCATTTCATCTTCTGTTTTATTAAGTTTCTCACCGACAGACAATACCACTGCAGGCAATATTCCGCATGAACCTGCTGTTGGGCAGGCTACAATTCTTCCCATAGCTGAATTTGTTTCAGAACATGACATAGCCCTTGACATTGCATTAACCATAAACTCTCCGGTCAATGCCTTTCCGCTTCTGGAATATTCCTTCAATCTTTTTGCATCGCCCTTAATGAGGTTTCCTGCTGTCTCTATTTCTTTTTCCTGTGAATTTGTAGAATATTTTCTCATAACATTCAGGTTTGCTCTCATTTTATCAATGACTTTTTCACGAGTAAAACCACTTCTGTTCATTTCTTCTCTTATCGCATATTCTGCAAGAGTAATATTCTCATTTTTTAATATTTCAAGTACTTCTATTCCTGTTGAAACAAACATTATATCGCTCCTTCTATAATTGGGTTAACTACATTTACACAATGTATTTCTTTGATGTTTCTTACTTTTTCCAATAATTTTTCCGGAATGATGCTGTCTGTCTCAATGGCCATTGTAGCTTCCTTACCTTTTTCGTTTCTGTATACTCTCATGTTGGCAATATTTATATTTTCATCATACAAAATATTCGCTATTTGAGAAAGAACACCTGGTATATCCTTATGCTTTGTGAGAAGAGTAGGACGCTCGCCTGTAAACTCAACTTCCTGTCCATCTATATCAAAGACAATTATATTTCCTCCGCCTATGGAAGATCCCTTAACTTCTGAAACACTGCCGTTTTCTTTTGTCATGACAAATCTTACAGTGTTCGGATGAACATCTCCCAAATCAGCTGCTATAAAATTGTATTCAATTCCTTCCCTGGCTGCCAGTTCAAATGAATTTCTCAAGTCTTCATCCCATGGATCCATGCCTAAAATTCCTGCTACCAAAGCTTTGTCAGTACCGTGTCCTTTATATGTTTCTGCAAATGAACCGTGAAGAATAAAATCAACTTTTACAATTTTACCACCCGCAACTGTTCTTGCTATTTTTGCTAATCTGGCAGCACCCGCAGTGTGCGAACTAGATGGTCCAATCATAATCGGCCCAATTATATCAAAAACACTATAATCTCTCATTGTTATCTCCTTATAAATCATACCGCATCTGTCATTTGTTTTGTATGACTACAAATACAGTGCCTTAATCTAAATTATTTATCTGATTGCTTACCTTGAATTGTATCAACTATCATGGCTACAGCCTGATCTCCTGATACGTTGCATGCTGTTCCAAAGCTATCCTGAGCAATGTACAATGCAATCATCAATGCAAGCATTGGTTCTGTAAATCCTAAAACTGTTTCCAATACTCCAAGAGCTGCCATTACAGCGCCTCCAGGAACTCCAGGTGCAGCAACCATTGTAATGCCAAGCATTGCTATAAATCCTGCAAATGCAGACAATGTTACAGGAACTCCATTAAGCATCATTACTGCCAAAGCACATGTAGTCAGTGTTATAGTGCTTCCTGACAAGTGAACTGTAGCGCATAAAGGAACAACAAATTCTCTTATACCTTTAGAAATGCCCATTTTTTCTGCGCAGTTTACGTTTACCGGAATTGTTGCAGCTGAAGACTGTGTTCCAAGTGCAGTAACATAAGCTGTTGTCTGTACTTTCAGACATTTGAATATATTTTTCTTGCTTATTGCGCAACCGATTGCAAACTGGATAACTATCATTATTAAATGCATTGCTATTACAATCAGGAACACTTTCCAGAATACTGAAAATACTGTTGTAACTTGTCCTGTATAAGTCATGTTTACGAAAACGCCTACTATATATAATGGAAGCAATGGAATGATAATGCTTTCAATTACTTTAGATATAATTTTCTGGAAATCTTCTGCTGCTTTTCTAAGCGGTTCACTTTTTGTTACAGAAATTCCTAATCCTAAAATGAATGATAATATCAGTGCTGTCATAACTCCCATGACAGCTGGCATTTCAACCTTAAAAAACGGTTCCAAATCAGCCGCTGCTTCAGCTATGCTGCTTGCAGATTCTGGTGTGATGATAGAAGGTAAAAAGCTTGATCCTACAAAATATGCCGAAAATCCTGAGAACAATGTGAAGCAATAAGCGAGTCCAACTGTTATTCCCAAAAGCTTGCCGGCGCCTGTGCCTAATTCAGCAATACCGGCTGTTACAAATCCTAAAATAATCAACGGAATAATAAAGCCTAAAAAGTTTCCGAAAATTGAAGTAAAGGTTACAAATACTCTGTCAAGCCACACTGGTGCAAAACTTCCTAGAACCAGACCAAATACAATACCAATAATAATTCTGGGTATAAGACCTAATTTGAATTTTTTTTCTTCTGCCATGTGATTAATCTCCTCATTTTTATTTGCATACGTATGTCAGATAATCAGAATGTATCTGAACTGCAGACGTTGCATGCACTTTGTTTATTCATCACGTGCGTATGCGAATTTTATCATTATTTGACGAATATGTCAATAGCAATTTGTTATTTTTTTGCTAAATTTCTACAACAAAGTCATTAATATTTAGTAATATTTTTAATCATAAACTTACATTCGCAAAACTTTTCTGAGGGTTTTTATAACTTTTTGTTAATCTAAAGTGCCAGAAAGCATCTAAAAGCATACGTTTTTCATACTGTTCATGATTTAAATAGAAAACGATTTATTGTGCTCTATTTGAGTACAGTTAAAATATACGTTGATGAAACACATTTTTTATTTTGTATTCGTTATTAATACAAATATTCAATATAATGATTTTTGCTCAACAAAATAAAAAAACCTCAAGTATTTTATCAAACTTGAGGTTTTAAATGTTAAATAAATTTCAATATTGTGTTTTTAATTGGCTGATGCAGCAAGTGTTTTTCTTTTTTTCTTGCTTATTTTGTTCTTTACAGCTGTAAATACGAGACATGATATTATGGTCACAGGCATTACAGTTGCTGAATAAAGTATGAGTCTTTTTGTTATGGACAAAATGCCGTTGTTTTCAGCAAACAAAATCATTAGTGTAAGCACGAGGGGATGCATCAGGTATATATAATAAGAGCTTTGTCCAAATAGTTTGATAAAACTGTAATTCTTTCTGAACACTTCCTTCATTACTTGTCCCGCATAATAAACAAAGAAAACTGACACTACCGAATAAATAAACCATACATACGTGGAAATAATCATATCGTAGTAAGAAACCACAGTGTATGCAAGTCCTGTTACCACATATGCTGTAATAACATGTTTATTGTGTCTTTCAATCCAGGACAGAAACAAGTCTTTTTCCAGTGCGACATATATGCCAAGCATATAAAACACCACATATTTTAAAAACAGT
>NZ_JAJUJR010000344.1 GCF_029265225.1 Sedimentibacter sp. | reverse complement strand
CCGGAATTTACAAAACAGTTTGTGTTCATACCTGGCCTTAAGCCTTCTCTTCCCACAACTCTTATTTGTACATTATAGACTGTTTTTCCGTTTTGATCCGTATATTGGTTCAGGCTCATGACGCTTCCTTCAAATGTTTCTCCCGGAAGAGCATCAACAGTTACAGTAACAGGTGCATCCTGGCTTACGTACAATACGTCAAGGTCGCTTACTGTTGTATAAATGTACATTTCATCTGTGTTGTACATGTCCATGAGCTGCAGTGACCATGGATCGCTTGATTCAGAAGCAACTATTGTATCACCAACATTGTAGTTCACATATGAAACCATTCCATCAGAAGGTGCGGTCACCATCATCTTTGTAGTAAGTTCAGAAACTTTGTCAATTTTTTCATATATGTTTTCAATGTCATCGTTAATATTATCAATTTTATCATATTCGCTCATGATGGCTTCAATATCATTCTGAATCATTTCCGTAACGTCAGCTCCGGCAATTCTTACAAGAATCTGTCCTTCATCCACAAATTCGTTGGCATTTACAGGAACATCTGTTGCTATGATCGTTGTGTTGTCGCTGTCAGAATAAAGCGTTGAATAAACTTTCTTTTCATTTACATAAGAAACAACATTTCCGTTATAAGAAAGACCTGTAACAGGAACGCCGTTGTTTTCAGTGTAAATTGCTGTTACCATTCCAGGCTGTACAAGGCCTGGATTATCTGCTTCAATTTCCCCTATGTGCACGTAAGTCATGGAATTGTCGCTTGGTACAGCATTAGAGTTAAGCTTTTTGATTGTTCCTGTGTAGAAGCCGTCAAATGCTGTCTGTGTTCCTCCGTTTTCAAGCACTCTTCTGTACTGAAGAAGAACTTTCTGGCCAATTTTAAGACTTGAATATTCGTAAGTGTTTGCCTTGAAGGAAATTTTTAGTTTGCTGTCATCAACTATTGTGGCAATGTGGGCATCTTCCACCTTATCTCCTTCTTCAACTGTGAATTCTGAAAGACGTCCCTTTATGGGAGCAGTTATTACTATTCCGTCATATGGATTCACCTGTCCTATGTCAGTTATGTCCTGATTCAATTTGTCCTCAAGGTCTTCAATTTTTCCTTCTATTGTATCATTTATTCCCTTAATTTCATCCTGCTTATCTTGAATGCTGTCTGTGAGATCCTCTAATATGTCACCAAGGTTTGCAGCTGAAAGGCGGATAAGATTGTCGCCTTTTTTAATCATCTGATTAGGTTCAACAAAGACTTCTTCGATTGTGTATGTAACTGATACGCTTGAACCATTTGAATCCGTTATTCCTTCAGGCTTTGGAGCTGTTATGGATCCTCCCCAGTTTCCGTTCAGCTGTCCTGTAATGTTTACGCCCTGCTTGATGTCTCCTCTTTCCACCGGCTTCGTAGCATACCTTGGGCCAGTGGAAACTTCTGAAGCATCAGGTATGAGCTGTTTTGCCGTAATATATCCTCCCAAAAATACAAGAGCTAAAATAAGTGCTATAGAAATAATTTTTTTATACATTCGATTTCCCTCCACTGCTTACATCAGATACTATTTCTCCGTCCACCAGCCTTAAGATGCGGCTTCCGTATTCTGCAATTTCTTCTTCATGTGTTACCTGAACAATTGTCATTGATTTTTTTTCATTTAATTCTACAAACAATTCCATAATCATGTCCCCAGTCTTTGTATCAAGAGCTCCTGTGGGTTCATCGGCAAGAATTATAGCAGGATTTCCAACTATGGCTCTTGCAATTGCAACACGCTGCTGCTGACCGCCTGAAAGCTGACTTGGAAGATGATGCATTCTTTCCTTGAGGCCCACCAGCTCAAGTGCATTTTCAGCAAGCTCTCTTCTCATCTTTGTGTTCATGCCTCTGTATATGAGCGGAATTTCCACATTTTTTATGGCATTCATCCTTGGAAGAAGATGAAAGTTCTGAAACACAAATCCTATGAACATATTTCTGATATCGGACATTTTAGAATCGCTCAGTTTATCCACAAGTGTTCCCGAGAGTTCATAAGTTCCGCTGGTTGAATGATCAAGACATCCTATTAAATTAAGAAGCGTTGATTTCCCAGAACCTGACGGGCCCATTATAGAAACAAATTCCTTTTCCTGTATTGTAAAAGAAATATCCTTAAGTGCTTCAACCTGAATCTGACCTGATTTATAAAGCTTGGAGATGTTCTCCATTTTAATGATTTCCATGTTTCACCTCTTTTCACATGTTGGTTCCTATATTATGACGTATTCCAATATAAAAAGTTCGCATAATTTTGTATTTTTTAAAAATTTTGGTTGATTTTTTTTAAAAAAATAAACGCTTTCAAATTTCACAAAAACAAAAGACCGTATTACGATCTTTTGCTGTTATCCTGAGCTTATTTAATAACATCTATGAATACAGAATCAATCCATACCTTGTTTTGCCCTTCGTATTCTATGTATATGTTCAGTGAATCTGCATCGGTTACATTTATGGGCACTGTCACCTGTGACCACATGTCGTCATATATGTTCACAGATGTGTGGAAATTTGATGTCAGCACGCCGCCTTTGTAGGCTTCAAGCACAATGAGCGCCGTAACATCCTTTTCTGCTTTTGTCTTGGCTGAAATTCCAATTTGTTTTTTAAGCATATAATTGAATTTCTCATCTGTAAAATCAACCACTGCAAACAAGGATTTAAGTTTTCCGTCTCCATCATTTACGGCAACAAGAGAATTTTTGCCTTCAACGTATATGTCACCGTCACTTTTTGCTTTTTCTCCAGTGTATCCTATTTTTTCAATGAGCTTGTCGTTAAAATACATTTCGGT
>NZ_JAJUJR010000262.1 GCF_029265225.1 Sedimentibacter sp. | reverse complement strand
CAGGTCACCTGGACATGGCTGCAACAACCAGTGAAAGTGAACTGATTGAATTCCTTGAAAAAGAATACATCATAGACATTGATGATTACATGAAAAAATTCAATACCTTGGAAAAATAGTCCTGCCATAGCAGGATTTTTTTATAGGTATAAATTGCATTATTTGAATTCCAATTAACGCCAATGCTGTGATATAATGAAAATTGAATTAATACTTAAGAAATTTGTAAGATTAGTGCCCGGTTGATTGTAAGTTTAATGAGCTAGAATGCATTAAAGGCTTAAGAAAGGAGGATTTCTATGGATAATGCAAGAATACTTGTAGTTGATGATGACAGGGAAATTGCCAGGGCTATTGAGAAAAATCTGAAAATGGAAGGTTATGATGTTGTCAAGGCATACAATGGGCTTGAGGCACTTGATGCTTTGGTGAGCACAAACATTCAGCTTATTTTGCTTGATGTGATGATGCCTAAGCTTGACGGTCTTTCAACAACAATGAAAATACGCGAGAGCAAAAATATTCCTATCATCATCATTTCTGCAAAATCTGATGACAGTGATAAAATACTGGGACTTTCCATAGGTGCCGACGATTATATAACAAAACCCTTCAATCCCCAGGAACTTGTGGCAAGAGTAAAGAGCCAGCTTAGAAGATACATGCATCTTGGGTACATGGATGATAATGTGCGCACTTCAAAAATTCAGGTTGGAGGTCTGTGCCTGGATACTGATGCAAAACAGCTTGAAGTTGACGGGGAGACAGTGAGGCTTACAGCAACTGAATACAAAATACTGGAACTTCTCATGACAAACGCCGGAGTGGTTTTTTCAGCGGAAAAAATATATGAGCGTGTGTGGAACGAACCTGCATATTCCGTTGAAAACACTGTTATGGTCCATATAAGGCGCATACGCGAAAAAATAGAAATCAATCCTAAGGAGCCTAACTATTTAAAGGTGGTGTGGGGCATTGGATATAAAATTGAAAAACATTAGCAGAAAAAAATCAACAAAGACAGCTGTATTTATTTTGACGGTTATAATGATCACTTTAACCGTAGCGCAATTTCAATTCATTTCATACAATAACATAATTCCTGAGTCGCTGATTATCAGGGAGTACAGCAAAAGCGAATATTTCATTACCCAGGAGGTGAGAAATGCCTGGTATGAGATAAATGCTTTGATGGAAAACAGAGGTGAAGTTCCAAAATCAGCACATTATTACTACTTCATATCAGACGGGGAAAAAACATATTCAAATGTGGAGAGAAAGGATAAATATTTTTTTGCCCAATTTGACAAGGCATTTTATTCCTATGAAAAAGGTGAATGGACAATCGGTGAAAACACTAATCCTGGAGGAATAACAAATTTCTACGTCAGTGAAGGATATACTGTCTACATTTCCTATCCTGACGAATTTATGAATGAAAAGCAGCAGGAATGGGAAGAAAGCAGAGAAATATTGATTCCATTTGCTGCAAGAGTCGGAGCTTTGGCAGTACTTATCCTGACTCTAATTGTATTTTTGATGTTTCAAACAGGAAAAAACCAGTTTGATGAGGAAATTCATTTATCAAAAATAGACAGCATTTATTCTGATATTTTGTTTATGTTTTTTATGCCTCCGGCAGCACTTTGGTTTATTGGTATATCAAATTTATACTATTCAGGAATGAACAATGTGAGACAAATGTATTCAACTGTGTGGATTGGCATTCTCACAGCATTTGTTTCAGCAATGTGCGGTATAATCCTTTTGTCGCTTACAAGAAAAGCAAAGTCCGGAAGACTTTTTAAGCACACGCTGGTGTATTCAGTATATTACAGAATTTATGATTTCTTCAAAAGCCTGTATGACGGAAGGATGTTTGAAAGGTATCCCCTGACAAAATCATTGTTTTACAGACAGCTGGTGTTCATCACCTCAAGTGCATTTCTTGTGTTCCTGACATTTTTATTTTTGATAATATATGTTCCGCTGCTGGTTTTCATTCCTCCTGTTCTTGAAATTGTCATAATTTACTGGTACATCAAAGGCAATAACAAAACATTTGAAGACATCAACAAGGGCTTCAATGAAAGTCTGGAGGAGCAGATGAAATCTGAAAGGATGAAAATCGCCCTTGTTACAAATGTGTCCCATGATTTAAAAACTCCTCTCACTTCAATCATAAGCTATGTGGATCTTTTGTCCAGGGAAGAAGGCTTATCAGAAACAGTACGTGATTATGTGAATGTTTTGTCTGAAAAATCAAACAGGCTTAAAAACATAGTTTCTGATTTGTTTGACCTTGCCAAAAGCACCAGCGGTGATATTCCTCTTGAGCTTGAAAGTCTGGACATAAAAAAGCTAATTGAACAGACGCTGGCCGATATGGAGGACGAAATAGAAAAGTCGGGACTGCAGATAAAAACTAAGCTTCCCGAAAATTCTCTGAACATTTATTCTGACGGCAAGAAGCTGTACCGCGTTTTTCAGAATGTAATAGATAATGCTCTTAAATATTCGCTTTCAGGAACCAGGGTGTATGTTGAACTTGAAGAAGTTGACGGCAAGGCAGTTGCCAGGATTAAGAACACTGCAGGCTATGAAATGGATTTTACTGCTGAAGAAATTCTTCAAAGATTCAGCCGGGGAGACAAATCAAGGACAACGGAAGGAAGCGGTCTTGGACTTTCCATAGCAGAAAGCTTCACAAATGTCTGCGGAGGAAAATTCATTGTCGAAATAGACGGAGACCTGTTTAAGGTTAAGATAAGTTTCAATCTGTACAAATAATATTACGTCATAAACTAGGTTGTTGCACTAAGCATATTCATGTCATCCTGAGCGTTAGCGAAAGATCTCATCTTCTGAAATTATGAGATTCTTCGGGCTAAAGCCCTCAGAATGACATGATAAACACTAGTGAAACAGCCACATTTTTTTCTGTATGAGAGTAGAATTCTGTAAATAATGTTATTTACATATGTTTCTGATATGATTTAGTCTGTCAACTGTCTTCGAGCCTTTTCCAAAGCTTCAATATCGAATTTTTTCATTTTCAAAAAAGCTTCAGTGACTCTTTGTATTTCTTCCTTTGAACCATTAAACAGAATATCATCCATGTTGTCCGGAACAATCTGCCATGATACTCCAAACTTGTCTTTAATCCATCCGCATTGTTCTGCTTCAGGAAATGCAGATAGTCTATCCCAGAAATAATCAATTTCTTTTTGGTCTTTGCATTTTACAACTATTGAAAATGCCTCGTTGAAATCAAAGTCTGCCTCATAGCCATTATCCATAGCTGAAAAGTTAATTCCGCAAAGCTTAAAGGAAGCATAATTTGTTTTTGCCTTTGAGGATTCTGCTTCTCCTTCTTTATATCTGCTGATAGTTCCAATCTCTGAATTTTCAAATATTTCAGTATAACTGTTTACAGCTTCCTCAGCATAGCCGCATGATCCATTGGAAAACAGGAAGCTTGGAGTTATTTTCTGGGTTTGTTCTTCTTCTGTAAACATCAGCTGCCATGATAAACCGTATCTGTCCTGCACCCAGCTGTAACTTTTGCTGAAGGGATATTCACCAAGAGGCATTAACTCCATTCCTCCTTCTGATAATTTTTTCCACTTTGTTTCAACTTCTTCTTTTGAACTGCAGTTTACAGTCAGGGATATGGATGGGTTTAATTTGAAGTAAGGTCCTGCACTAATTGCCTGAAATTGCTGACCGGCAAGTTGGAAATTTACAATTTCCGCATCGCCGGAAGGTGTGTTTTCCAAAGTGGTAACATTCTGCAATTTTGAATTTTCAAATAAACTTATATAAAACAACGCTGCTTCCTTTGCTTCCTTGTCATACCACAAATGCGGCACTAATTTTTGCATATTTTCCTCCATAATTTAAATTTGATTAAATCCTATCATTTTATTTAATATTATACCAATCTTAATCATACT
>NZ_JAJUJR010000476.1 GCF_029265225.1 Sedimentibacter sp. | reverse complement strand
CCGCCATTTTTGTAAACTTCACTGATTTTTTCGTAAAATTCAGCATTGTTGATTGCCTTTCTCAAGTCGTCTTCATCTGTGTGAACCATGGGCATATCAAAGACAGACAACTTAGGCATGAAATCCACCTGCGGCGGTGTAGTTTGAACTATTAAATCAATATTGCCATCCTTCAGTATGTTTTGAAGCATTTCCCTGTCCGTTCCCAGTTTCGCATCAGTATTTATGTCTATTTTTATTTTGCCGCCGCTTAAATTATTTACTTCTTCGGCAAATTTCTCTGCATAAATGTAAGATGGCGAACCCACAGGGGTGACCATACCCAGCGACATGGTAAGCTCCCTGACTTCATCCTGAGACAAATCTGATCCGGCCGGGAAAATTTGAATGTCTTTGTAAGGTGAAAGCTCTGTCCTTAACCCATTTTGTCCTGACTTCACGGGAATTAAACTTACGCTTAATTTGTTCACATAACCCGGGGAAAACCGTACTTTGTTGATTCGAGCCGGGTAATAACCAAGTGCATCAATGTTAATGATGTATTCATTGTTTCCGCAGGATGAAAATACCCTTACATCTGCTTTATCTACAGGTGTACCGTCACATGAAAATATTTTCAAATCTAAAAGCCCTTTTTGAATTTTGTTTTTTGCGACTATATCAAGACTTAATATAAAAACATTGTCCTTTGAATACATGTAATCGAAGAAATACAAGAATAACACTTCCTTTTGTTGTATTTAACTCATATTTCATAATATTCAGATAGACTGGAATGTTTCAAATGACTTCTGTATAAATAACAAAATGGCTCACTGTTTTACAGCAAGCCGTTTATATTTTCCGTCATGAAATTATTTATTGTTTTTGTTTCCTGAGTTCTGAAAAAAAATCCTTTATTAAAGCTGTGCATTCTTCCTCCAGCATTCCAAACTGAACATGTATCTGATGATTGAGTTTTTCCGTCTGCACAACATTCATTACAGAGCCGCAGGCTCCTGTCTTCAAATCCCTTGTTCCCACAACAAGATTTTCAATGCGGGCATTTACAAGCGCACCGGCGCACATGGCACAGGGCTCAAGCGTCACATACATTGTGCAGCCGGGAAGGCGCCAGCCCCCAAGATTTTTACATGCATCCTTGATTGCTGAAATTTCAGCATGGAGGGTTGCATCCTTCAATGTTTCCTTCTGGTTGTACCCTCTGCCTACAATTTCCCCGTTTCTCACTATTACTGCCCCTATGGGAACCTCGTTTATTTCATATGCCTTGTGAGCCTCCTTCAAGGCTTCCTTCATAAATAATTCGTCCATTGCCATTCCTATTAATAATTTTCTTCAATTATAGTTTAATTCTTCGTTGTAAGTCAACCATAAGTAATTATTACCTATTTACTTT
>NZ_JAJUJR010000020.1 GCF_029265225.1 Sedimentibacter sp. | reverse complement strand
TGAATACATTGAGGACAAGTTTCACAAGCTTGAGCAGGAAAACAAAAAATATATGGATTTAAATTATAATTTAAAAAAACAACTTGAAGCTCAGATGGAAGAAAATATGTGCCTTCAGGAAAATATGGATGATGCAAAGCAAAAGATGGATGTTTTCATAGCAGAAAATAAAAACAAAGATGCTTTGGTTAAAACAATGAATGAAAATTTCAGTCTGGAAAGAGAAGAATTTCAAAATGAAATTCTTAAATTCAAAGAAGGACGTGAAGAACTGGAAGGTGTGCTTGCTGAAGCTAGATTCTCAATTGCAGAGTCTGAGGAATACAAAGCTGCACTTGAAGAAAACAACAGCCAGCTGAATGCAAGAATAAACTGCCTGGAAAAAGAAAATGAAGAAATTGAAATTCTTAAGGGCAGCATCAACAGTCTGACAGAAGAAAAAACAGAACTGGGAAAAATATTGTCAGAAGCAAGATTTACAATTGCAGAACATGAGGAATACAAAACAAGACTGGAAGAAAACAACAACCAGCTGAAGGCAAGAATAGACTGTCTGGAAAAAGAAAACGAAGAAATTGAAATCCTTAATGACAGCATTAACAGTCTGACAGAAGAAAAGACGGAACTTGGAAAAATGTTGTCTGAAGCAAGATTTGCAATTGCAGAATATGAGGAATATACAGCGAATCTGGAAGAAAACAACAGCCAGCTGAAAGCAAGAATAGACTGCCTGGAAAAAGAAAACGAAGAAATTGAAATCCTTAAGGGAGATATCATAAGGCTGACAGAAGAAAATGAAGTGCTTGAAAAAATGCTGTCGGAAGTCAGCCTCACCATAGACCAGGTTCATGAATACGAAGCAAGACAAAAGGAACTTGAAAACCAGCTGGCGGATCTGAAACCTGAACTTGAAAAATCAATGGCATACGCAGCAAATCTCGAAGAAAGCAGCAGGATTATGACTGCAAAGATTGCCGAGCTTGAAAATAAAGCAGCTTCCATGGAAAATGACAATGCACAAATGAATAAGTTATGCCAGGAACTTAAAAGTCAGCTTGAAACAGAAAAAACCAAAAATGAAAATCAGATCATGTATCTTGAAATGTCCAAACAGAAAATCACAAGCCTTGAAGCAACTGTAAAGGAAAGCATGACTGAGCTTGAAGAGCAAAGAAAGATAAGCGACAGGGCTGAACAGGAGTTACAGCTTGAAAAAGCCAAGGCTTCAAGCAGTAAAATAAACGGATTTAAGGAAGAGCTGGAAAGCATTTATAAAAAAATTGAAATCCTTGAAAATGAAGCGGCTCAGCACGTAAGAAACATCAATGAGCTTCAGCAGCAGCTGTCTATGGAGCAGAACCGTGCAAACAAGGCTGAAAACAACCTTTATGCATACACAAAACTGGTTTCCGACTTTAAGGATAAATATGAAAAGGAACAAAACATGATTGAAACGCAGTACAGAAATTTTCTGAATAACCGCAGCCAGCTTCATTCTGAAATAAGAGACCTGGCTGAAATCAACACAATAGAAATATAGGCAACAGTTACAAGGGGAGTCACTAAACGAAAGTTCCGGCAATGATGCCGGAACTTTTTATGTATCAATAATCCTTGCTTTCCCATTCTGAAACATACTTATCCAGTTCGTCTGCCATAATGGGCACTCGGTTGCCCTGAGCACCGCAGTTGAGGCATTTGTCATTTTTAAAGCCCTGCTTAGTGCATTTATCCGCCACATTCTGATCACATCCGTAATTTCCGCATTCAGTGCATCTGAATACGGGATTTTTACACGGGTGTCCTGATTTAATTCCGTCACAAATTGCCACATGTGCTTTTTCTTCTTCTGTCATTTCAATATGACGTTTCTGGTTTAGTTTGCCTCCTCTGAACCAAAATTTATTGTTAGGGGATACTTCCGGCATAAAAATCACTCCTCACGTATTAATTTAAATTAGATATACCCATAAAATCATCACATAATCAAAATGAGTCACATTTTGTCAATTAATTTTGATAACGCAAAATTTGACAAAGTTTACTTAATTAATTTTATTGTATTTAAATTAACAAAAACATATGTACCCTTGACAACAGTCGTCCTTATGTTATAATCAGGACGTTAAAAAAATATCATTTCAAGGAGTTCATATGAAATTGAAAAAATTATTATCACTGCTGTTGGCAGTAATGCTGGTATTCTCACTGGCAGGATGCCAGAAGAATGAAGCTGAACAACCGGCTCAGGAAGAACCAAAACAGGGACTTGTAAGCACAGTTGCTCAAGGTGAAGGCACAGGAAAATATGGTGTTTTTAAAGTAGATGTCACTTTGGAAAATTCCGAAATTAAGGATATAAAAGTTACAGAAAGCTCTGAATCAGGATTTACTGAACCTGTTATTGCTCAGCTTACAAAGGAAATGATCGACACTAACTCTGTTGACGTTGATGCTGTTACTGGAGCAACACTCACAAGCTTTGCTTTTATAAACGGCGTTAAGGATGCAGTTGAAAAATCAGGCGCAGTATTGACTGCAAAAGAAGTAAAAACTGAAGAAGAAAAAGTTGAAGATATCACTACTGATATAGTAATTGTTGGTGCCGGCGGAGCTGGTCTTTCTGCAGCAATTGAAGCTACAAATGCAGGAGCAAAAGTAGTTGTTGTAGAAAAGAATGCCTTCATGGGAGGAAACACTAACTATGCAACAGGCGGTATGAATGCTGCAGGAACAAAATATCAGGAAGCTAAAGGAATACAGGACAGTCCTGCACTTTACTATGCTGATACTATGAAGGGTGGAAAAGACCTGAACAATCCAGAACTTTTGAAGGTATTGACTGAAAAATCAGCTGAAACACTTTACTGGCTTGAAAGCCTTGGAGCTGATTTGTCAGAAGTTGGAAGATCAGGAGGACAAAGCGTTGACAGAATACATAAAGGACCTGGAGGAATGCCTGTAGGAACTCACTTAATGGATGTATTCGGAACTCAGGTAGAAACTCTTGGAATTGAAGTTAAATTAAACACAAAAGCTGTTGAAATATTGTCTGAAGGCAATGTTGTAAAAGGAATAAAAGTTGAAAACAAAGACGGAAATTCATACAACATAAATGCAAAAGCAGTAATTCTTGCATCAGGCGGTTTCGGAGCAAACCCTGAATTGGTTGTAAAATTCAAGCCTGAACTTGAAGGTTTCGGAACAACTAATGCACCGGGAGCAAAAGGAGATGCTTTGGCAATGGTTGAAAAACTTGATGTATCATTGACAGACATCGAGCAGATTCAGACTCACCCTACTGTAGTTCCTAAGATCAATGAAATGATTACAGAAGGTATAAGAGGAGACGGAGCTATACTTGTAAACCATGAAGCTAAAAGATTCATAGACGAACTTAAAACAAGAGACGTTGTATCAAAAGCTATACTTGAGCAGGAAGGAAAAACAGCATTCCTTGTTCTTGACAACCAGGTTTATGAAAAAGCTTCAACTTATGAAAAATACAAAAACCAGGGACTTTTAAAAGAAGCACAGACACTTTCAGAACTTGCAGGAATCATGAAAGTTGATGCAACAGCATTGGAAGCAACAGTAAGAGAATACAATGAAGCTGTAAAAGCAAAATTGGATGCAAACTTTGGAAGAACTTCACTGGATGTTGAACTTATAACAGCACCTTATTATGCAGTAGAGATTTCTCCTGCAATCCACCACACAATGGGCGGAGTTACAATCAACACAAGCACTCAGGTTATGAACAACTCAGGAGTTGCAGTTGAAGGATTGTTTGCAGCAGGTGAAGTTACAGGCGGCGTTCACGGCGGAAACAGAATAGGCGGAAACGCAGTAACTGACATAACTGTATTTGGTAAAATAGCAGGAGCTAACGCAGCTGCTTTTGTAGGTAAATAAATAAAATAAAAAATCGGCAATCAAAATTGCCGGTTTTTTTTATAATGCGGGCGGACATAAGATTGTAAATTAGCAATGAATTTGGAATTCCAGATTGTAGGGGAGGACCTCTTGTCCTCCCGCATGCAATAAATTTATAGAATTCAAACCACGGGTGGACAGTAATCCGTCCATACGAACCATTTAACTTAAAATTATCGATAAATAATAAATCCCGGATTTTTTTATGACAATTCAAACATTCCCGTGTACAGCTGGTAGTACTTTCCTTTTTGTTCTATAAGGTCCTGGTGGTTTCCTCTTTCAATTATCTTTCCGTTTTCAAGAACCATTATTGCATTGGAGTTTCTTACTGTTGACAGCCTGTGTGCTATTACAAACACTGTCCTGTCCTTCATGAGCGTATCCATGCCCTTTTCAATCAATGATTCTGTACGGGTGTCTATGGAGCTTGTTGCTTCGTCAAGTATTAAAACCGGAGGATCTGCAACTGTTGCTCTTGCAATTGCCAGAAGCTGTCTTTGACCCTGGCTTAAGTTTGTACCGTCTGAAGTGAGTATTGTGTTGTATCCTTCAGGCATGTGCTTAATGAATGAATGTGCATTGGCAAGTTTGGCTGCTTCAATTACTTCTTCATCAGTGGCATCAAGTTTTCCGTATCGTATATTTTCCATTATGGTTCCGGTGAACAGGTGAGTGTCCTGAAGAACCATTCCAAGTGAACGCCTTAAATCATCTTTTTTGATTTTGTTGATGTTTATTCCGTCGTATCTGATTTTGCCGTCCGGAACATCATAAAAACGGTTTATAAGGTTTGTTATGGTAGTCTTGCCTGCACCGGTTGAACCAACAAATGCAATTTTCTGACCGGGTTTGGCAAATAAGCTTATGCCGTTTAAAACAGTCTTGTTTTCATCATATCCAAATGTTACATCCTCAAATCTCACATCGCCTTTAACCAGTGTGTAGGTTATTGTTCCGTCGCTATGAGGGTGCTTCCATGCCCATATTCCAGTGCGGTGTGAAGTCTCAGTAATATTTCCGTTTTCATCAACTTCAGCATCAACAAGTGTCACATAACCATCATCAACTTCCGGAGTTTCATCAAGAAGATTAAATATTCTTTCTGCTCCTGCAAGTGCAGTGAGGACTGAATTAAGCTGCTGCGATATTTGTGTGATTGGCTGCGAAAATGAACGGGTGTACTGAAGGTATGAGCCTATTGTTCCTAAGTCCATGTAGCCGTTTACTGCAAGAAAGGCTCCTGCTGTTGCTGTAAGGGCATAATGAACATAAGACAGATTTCCCATTATAGGCATCAGTATGCTTGCAAAGGTATTGGCACTTGAAGCAGCCTGACGAAGTCTTTCATTTATTTCTTCAAATTCTTGTTTTACTTTGTCTTCGTGGCTGAACACCTTTACAACCTTCTGGCCTTCTATCATTTCTTCTATGAAGCCGTTGAACGTGCCCAGTTCCTTCTGCTGCTTTATGAAATAATTTGCACTTTTGCTGCCTATTTTCTTTACGGCAAAAATCATTATTGAAAACATGAACACAACCAGAAGTGTCAGGATTGGGCTCAGTATAACCATCATTATGAAAACACCAGCCACTGTTATTGTTGATGACACAAACTGAGGAAGACCCTGGCTGAGCATTTCTCTTAATGTATCCGTATCATTGGTGAAGCGGCTCATTGTTTCCCCGTGGGTGTGGGTGTCGTAATATTTGATTGGAAGGTCCTGAAGATGTCTGAACATGTCAACCCTTATTTTCCTCATGGTTCCCGTTGACACTCTTAGCATAAGTCTATTGTAGGTAAATGAGCATATTACACCGAAAGCATAAACGGACACCATTACTCCAATCATTCCAATGAAGCCTGACAAATCTGGGTTTTCCTGACCTATGAACGGCACAACATAGTTATTTATTATGGGCTTTAAAAAATAAGTTCCTGCAACTCCCGACAATGAACTTCCTATTATTGCAATTACTATTGCAACAAGGTGCAGTTTGTATTCAAGGAGGTAACTTAAAAGTCTTTTCAGTGTTTTTGATGTGTTCTTAGGCTTGGCAAATCCTCTCGGACCGCCTCCGGGACCACCGTGACGAACTACAGTTGCTTTTTTCTCCATTATGCCACCCCTTTCTGCTGAGAATCGTAAACTTCTTTATATATTTCATTTGTTGCTAGAAGCTCCTCATGAGTTCCGATTCCATCAATCCTGCCGTCATTAAGGACAATGATTTTGTCTGCTTCGCTTACAGATGAAATTCTCTGAGCAATTATTATTGTAGTTGTGTTTTGTAAGTTTTCCTTGAAGCTTTGTCTTATTCTGCTGTCAGTTGCAGTATCCACTGCGCTTGTTGAATCATCAAGAATAAGTATTTTAGGATTTTTAAGAAGAGCCCTTGCAATACAAATTCTTTGCTTTTGTCCCCCTGAAACGTTGACGCCGCCCTGACCTAAATCTGTTTCATAGCCATCAGGCATTGCAGAGATGAAGTCGTGAGCCTGTGCTGCTTTGCATGCAGCTATTATTTCATCATCAGTGGCATTTTCATTGCCCCATTTCAGGTTTTCCTTGATTGTTCCGGAGAAAAGCACATTTTTTTGAAGAACCATTGCAACATTGTTTCTGAGGGTTTCAAGGCTGTAATCCCTGACGTCGTGTCCTCCCACAAGAATTCGTCCATCCAGCACGTCGTAAAGTCGTGGAATGAGCTGGACAAGTGTTGTTTTTGCTGAGCCTGTTCCTCCTATAATTCCGACGGTTTCACCGGAATTGATTTTGAAATTGACGTTTGAAAGAGTCAGGTTGTCATTTTTCCTTGCGTAGCTGAAGCTTACATCGTCAAAGACAATTGAACCATCATTGGCTGTCACTGCTGAATCCGTATTGTTCTTTATGTCTATTTCCTCGTCAAACACTTCCAATATTCTTTTTATTGATGCTCTTGACATTACAATTCCTATAAATGCAAATGAAATCATCATCAATGACATGAGAATCTGAGAAATGTAGCTTATGAAACTGAAAAGTTCTCCTGTCTGCATGTCGCCTGCAATAACCAGTCTTCCTCCAAACCATGAAATCAATATGGTGCATGCATACATGGTGAACATCATTATGGGCATGCCTGTGATAACTATTTTTTCTGCTTTTATCTGGGCATCTCTCAAATCATTGGCTGCGTCTTCAAATTTTTCATTTTCATAATCTCTTCTTACAAATGCTTTAACAACACGTATTGCCACAAGATTTTCCTGTATGGAAGAGTTCATTGAGTCGTACTTTTCAAGCATTTTCTGAAATCTTGGAAATGCAAGGTATGAAATGATTCCCATGGCACCACCCAGAAAAGGAATTGCAAAAAGAAAAACAGCTGATAGCTTTGCGTTTATGGACACTGCCATTACAGTGGCGCTTACAAGCATTATTGGTGACCTCACAAGCATTCTTATAATCATCATGAAAGCAGTCTGAGTGTTTGTCACATCTGCTGTTAGACGTGTTATAAGTGAAGCTGTGCTGAATTTGTCCACATTGGCAAATGAAAAGTCCTGAATTTTGTAAAAAAGTTTTTTCCTTATTCCTGCAGCAAGACCTGTGCTTGCAAGAGAAGCATAGCGTCCGGACATTGCTCCGAAAACCAAGGATATTAAAGCCATTAAAACCATGAGGCCGCCGATTTTGGCTATGTAAGCCACATCTGCATTAGCAATGCCCACATCTATTATTTTTGCCATTAAAAACGGAATGAAAACTTCAAGTATAACTTCGCATATTACCATGATTGGCGTCAATAATGCATATTTCTTGTACTTCCCAATGCAGGGAATTATTTTATCGATCATCTGATCACTCCTTTAAGTTGATTTTTTCTGATTCATTTCTCAAGGCAACAATTGAATAATAATCTATTTTGCTGTCATCAGATATGTTTGATATGAGACGGTCAAGATGCTCCACCATCGATAGAAGCTCTTCATCAGAAAAACCGCTGAAAAGTTTTTGATCGAATTTATTGAAGCTTTCCCGGCATTTTTTTGCAAGTTCAATACCTTTTTCGGTTACTGAAAGCATGTTTTTCCTTAAGTTCTCCTCATCGATTTGCTTCTTAACAAGACCTGCCTTTTGAAGTCTCTTTGTGGAAGTGGCAATAGAAGCAGGAGAAACACTCATCAAGTCTGCAATTTCCTTCTGAGTGCATCCATCGTGGTGGATGATGTATTCAAGAATCGGAAGCTGTCCTAAGTACAAACCAGCTTCTGCTGAAATTCTGTTTGCTTCCATACGCCTTAAAATGCTAAGCTTTTCAAGACGTCCGACTACTCCTAAAAATTTTTTGTTCATCTTTACCTCCAATGTTAACTGATTAACAGTTAACCGGTTAATATTACATATCATACCACCATATTTTTTTATGTCAAGATTTATTTAATAAAAAAAAGCAGCATTTGCTGCTAAGGGTGATAATATAAAACGGGCGTATTGCACCCGCCTAATTTATTATCTTCGGGAGGACACGAGGTCCTCCCCTACAAACTGGAATGCACTGGGAACCGAATTCACCGCTAGATGTTGATATTATCAAATAGTAGGGGCGGATCTTGTATCCGCCCGTTGTTATTAATTCAATAATTTTGTTATCTTAGTGAGGTACTTTATATTTATCCCACATAGAAATACATCATGATGAAATGACAGAAGGTTCCTGCCAGTACAAACAAGTGGAACAGCTCATGGAATCCAAAATATGTATTGTTGAAGTTTGGTTTTTTCATTCCGTAAATTGTTCCTCCGACGGTGTATGAAATTCCGCCCATTACAAGCCAAAACATACCTCCTGAAGGCATGTTTTGTGCCAGTGGAGATAAAACCAATACAGCCAGCCAGCCCATGGCTATGTACATGAGCGAGCTTACCCAGTTTGGAGCCTTTATCCAGAAGATTTTCACAAATACTCCCAAAAACGTGATGGTCCATACCAGTGCAAGAAGTCTGTAACCGGCGCTGTTGTTCAGTACCAGCATGCACATTGGTGTGTAAGTGCCCGCTATTAAAACAAATATCATTATATGGTCAAGCTTACGCATAACAAGCTTTGCCTTTTCTTTTGATTTGTCGATGAAGTGGTAAATTGTGCTTGCGGAATAAAGCAATATCATGCTCAATCCGAAAATCAAAAACGCAACTGCAGTCAAAATATTGTTTGCATTTCCCAAAAGCAAAAATGTTCCCACAACTCCGAAAACAGCTCCTCCAAGATGAGTGAGGGCGCTGGTAATTTCTTTTTTATCCTGATTCATTCCTGCCTCCTATGTAGTTTTAATAACTATATTATATAGTTATAATATGCTCTTTTCCAATGGATGTCAACAGTTATATAAAAATTAAATTATATATTAATGTCTGTCAACAAGCTGCATGTTTTGCTGGTTAAGAAAAGCATATGAGATGATATAATATGTTGTCAAAACAGAATATTACTATATTATTTCTCAAATATTGTAATTTATTTTAATGTAACAGAAGAAAGAATGAAATTTAATGATAAATAACCTGATAAACAGACATAATTAAATAAAACAAGTCAAATGTGTTGCTTTTTTTATTTAATTAAGATATTATAAGGTAACAAATAAAAATAGATTCTGAAATATGTATACGAGTTGAGTTGCCTTAGCATGCTTTAGAAAAAGAAAAGAGAATAATTTAAAATATGAAATTTGAAAACTTAAATGTAATTGAACCAATCTTAAGAGCCTTATCGGATGAAGGATACGAAGCACCTTCCCCAATACAGGAACAATCAATTCCCTCAGTTCTTGAAGGAAGAGATTTGCTTGGATGTGCCCAGACAGGCACAGGAAAAACAGCAGCATTTGCTGTTCCAATCATACAAAAAATATACACGCAAAAAAACAAAGGATCCAAAAGACAAATACAATCCTTGATATTAACCCCAACAAGAGAACTTGCAGTTCAAATTGAAGATAATTTCAGAGCATACGGAAAATATACCGGTTTAAGATACCTTTCTATTTTCGGAGGAGTTTCACAAAATCCTCAGACAGATGCGCTGAGAAGAGGAGTAGATGTTCTGATAGCTACGCCTGGAAGACTCATGGACTTAATTAATCAAAAACAAGTGAATCTTGAAAATGTAAAAATCTTTGTGCTTGACGAAGCAGACCGCATGCTGGACATGGGATTCATTCACGATGTAAAGAAAATAATTTCTTATATTCCGCAGGAAAGACAGACATTATTTTTCTCTGCAACTATGCCAAGGGAAATTTCAGACCTTGTGAATTCAATTTTATCTGATCCTGTAAAGGTTGCAGTAACACCTGTTTCATCAACTGTGGACACCATAGAACAATGGGTTTATTTTGTTGATAAAAACAACAAGAAAAAACTGCTTGTGGATTTGTTGAATAAAAATGAAATTTCTTCAGCTCTTGTTTTTACCCGCACAAAATATGATGCTGACAAGGTTGTGAAGGAACTTGCTGCAAATAAAATAAATTCTCTTGCAATTCACGGAGATAAATCACAAAATGCAAGACAAAATGCATTGAACAGCTTTAAAAAAGGCGACATTAAAGTCCTGGTGGCTACAGACATAGCTGCCAGGGGAATAGACATAAACGAATTGTCCCATGTAATCAACTTCAATTTGCCAAACCTGCCGGAAACCTATGTTCACAGAATAGGGAGAACAGGCAGGGCAGGCATGAGCGGAACAGCAATATCATTTTGCGAATACGAAGAAAAGCCATTTTTGAAGGATATTCAAAAACTGATTAAGAAAAATATTGAAGTGGTTAAAGATCATCCTTATCCAATGCTTATAAACTGTGTTGTTCCTAAAGCTGAAAAAGCCATGAACAGGCAGAAAACTGAAAAAATAGAAACTGAAATATCAAGAAGCAGAAAAAGTGCTCACAAGGGCTCTGCATACAGAGGAAGTTCAAACAAGGGAAGTTCAAACAAAGGAAATTCAAAAAAATCTTATGCAAGAAGCGGAAAATAGCATAAATATAGACGGCACATCAAATGGCCGTCTTTTATTATGCTAATTTTCAGTTGATTCAAATTTAGAGGTATCTTTCAGTCCATGTATTTTTTGTGTCACCTGTGTTTATGTTTTCAATTGACTCCTGAATGCTGTCGGTTAAATCGTCCATTGACCGGGTAATTTCCTTGCTGTTTAATGTCAGGAGGTGAAAATTGGAATACACATCTAAATCCCTTATTGACTTGAGCGTTACATTTGCAGGCATGTGTTCCCGGTTTCCCGAAAAGAATCCAACTGCCATGTTTGCGCTGCACAAATCTGACTGAATGTTTATTTCTGCCGGGTTTATGAAAATTTTAGGTATTACTCCGTAGGATTTAAGCTTGTCTGTAAATGGTCCGTAATGTTTCGTATCTTCGCTTAAAGCTATTACTCTTTCGTTTTTTAAATCATTCAACGAAATTGTTTCGCAGGCTGATAAGGGATGGATGTTGCTTACTACGGCAAATATTTCAGCCTTGCAGTACAATAATGATTTGAGTTCCTTTTCATTGTAAGGGGCAGTACAAATGCAAATGTCAACTTCACCTGATAAAAGTGCCTGTTCGCATTTCAAATCAGGATATTTTTTGAAAATTACATTTACATTGGGATGCGAGCTCATAAAGTTGCTAAGAAAGTTTTTAGGCAGCATGAAAAAAATTCCTTCAGCATAACCAACGGATAAAGTTTCTTTGTTTGAATTTTTTGAAATTCGTATCTGATGAATTATTAAATTATATTGTTCGATTATGCCGCTTCCGTAAACTCTTAAAATTTCACCGTATTCGGTTGTTTCAATACCGTTGGATGTTCTTTTGAACAAAGGTGCGTCAAATTCCTCTTCAAGTTTACTTATTGCCTTGCTCAGCCCCTGCTGTGATATGTATAAATTTTTAGCCGCCTTGGATATGTTTTTGTATTCACAGGTTTCCAAAAAAAGCTGCAGTGTCCTTATATCCATACTGTACCTCATCTCTTGTAATACAAATATTATACAGATATTTTCCCGTGAAAGCTACAAAATTTAGTTGTATTTTATTTAACAATTATGTGTTTTACATTAAGTGTTTTAGATATTATTCTTGATTCAGGGAAGAAATCTAATTTTATAAAGGTGGAGATGTTATGAAATCAATGAATAAGTTTATAAGCCTCTTGCTCTGCACATTGTTAATATTTTCTCTCTTCGGCTGCACAAAGACTGAAGAAACAGTTAAGCCGGAAGAAAAAAATGAGCAGGAAACAAAGACTGCAACGTATACTGCAGAAGCTAAAGGATTTGGAGGAACAGTTACAGTTACAGGAACATTCAAGGACAATGTTCTTCAGGACCTGACAATTGAAGCTGCAGATGAAACAAAGGACATCGGAGGAAAGGCTACAGAAACTCTTAAGGCAGCCATACTTGAAGCAAAATCAGCAGATGTTGATACAGTATCAGGTGCAACCTATACCAGCCAGGCAGTTTTATCTGCTGCAAAAAAGGTGTTCAATCAGGCAGCAGGCATTGAAGAAACTGCAGAAATAAAAATGAAACCAGGAACATACACAGGTTCTGCCAAAGGTTACAGCGGAATAATAAAGGCTACTGTAGAAGTATCTGAAAATGAAATTCTCTCAATAAAGCTTGAAAATACAATAAATGAAGACAGTACAATAAAGCCTGACCAGCCTATGTACATAATGCAGAATATTTCCGTAAGAGAACTGGATCAGATTTTTTACGATGTTGAAAAACTTCTTCCGGAAAGAATTATAGCTGCACAGTCCTTAAGTGTGGATACAATATCTGGAGCTACTGCAAGCAGCAACGGAGCAATTTCTGCCGTTAAAAATGCTGTGAAGGAAGCCGGTGCTGATCCGGAAGCTTTCAACAAAACAGTTGCAAAAAAAGAAGGTCAGGAAACATATGACTGTGATATTGTCGTGGTAGGCGGAGGAACTGCAGGAGCTACTGCTGCAGCACAGGCAAAGGAACTGGGAGCCAAAGTAGTATTGATAGAAAAATCAGCTAGACTTGGTGGAACTGGAGGACTGTCTGCAGGTCCAATGGCTCTTAATACAGATGCACAGCTAGCACTGGGCCTGGAAGCAGATACAAAAGCTTATTATGACCATTATGATGAATTGATGCACTGGTCAATCAAGGGTTCTTTGTTCAGCCAGCTTCTGAACAAGTCAGCAGATACATTTGACTGGCTTAATGCAAACGGAGTAAAACTTATTCCTGACACAGGTTGGTTTGCCCAGACACATGGAAAGACTTCACTTACATGCTATACAGCTCTTCCATACATGGGGCTTGAAGTAAGAAGCTATTTTGAAGACCTTGTGAGTGAAGTAGACAATGTGCTGCTGGAAACAACGGCAACTTCTCTTATAAAAGGTGCTGACGGTAAAGTTACAGGGGTTATGGCAGAAAAGTATGACGGAACAAAAATCACTGTAAATGCCAAGGCAGTTATTATGGCAACAGGCGGTTTCGGCGGCAATGAAGAAATGATGCAGGAAAAATTAGGAGCTGTTTACAATCTTCTTGGAGTAAGACAAAACGACGGATCAGGTCTTAATATGATGCTTGATGCAGGAGCTAAAGAATACAATGCTTCGGCAATATGCACTCATGCCATTGGCATTCCAAAAGAAGTAACTGGATTTAACGGATTTGACAGAACCATACCATATTCTCTCATTACAAGTGCAGCCCTTCTGCAGGTTAATGACAACGGCGAACGTTTCATGAACGAAGAAGTTCAGGACACTGATATGACAAGAGGTTCTGTAATGCATGCTGCACAGGGATCATATTACTATGTGGTTCTTTCACAAAAACAGGTTGATGCAATAAAAGAAAAGGGAACAAGTGCTGTGGGACAGCAGTATGATCCGATGGCATTCAGCTTCCAGTATATTTCAGCAGGCAAGGATGTGCCTATGACCAACATTCAGGCAGTTCTTGATGCGGCAGTAAAAGAAGACCTGGCATACAAGGGTGCCACACTTGAAGAACTCGCACAAAATGCAGGAATGGATCCTGAGATTTTAAAAATGAACGTAAAAAAATATGACGAGTCATGCATTGCTGGCAAGGATGAAATATTCGGCAAGACTGTAAGTGAACTCAATGCACTTGGAGAAGGCCCTTACTATGCAGTAAAGGGAACAACTGTGGCATACTGTACTGTAGGCGGAGTTGAAACTGCCATGAACCTTCAGGTTATGAATGAAGACGGACAGTTAATAGACGGACTTTATGCAGCAGGAGTTGAATCCATAGGAAACATCATGGACGGAAAAGGCTATACAAACGTATCAGGAATTGCTCTTTCATGGGGATTCAATTCAGGAAGAATAGCTGCAGAAAATGCAGTTCAAGCTATAAACAAATAATACAGAGGAATGGAGGCGAGCCTTCATTCCTTTTGACATATTTATATATGCATATGAATATTTTAAAATTTTTCAAAAAAACTGTTGACAAAGAAAACGCCATGGTTTATTATAACCATTAATACAAATAAATGCGTTGAAGCAGAGAAAGATATTTAAATCATTCGCAGAGAGTTGGGCAAGGTGAAAGCCAACAATGAAAAAATATGTAATATTCACTGCAGAGCATATCTGTTCAAAGGGAAACCGAGTAGGCGGATGCGTGAACTCACGTTACAGGGTTAGAAGTTAACAGACTTCGAAGAGTGATGATATAACTATATCATAAACAGGGTGGTACCGCGGATCTTTCGTCCCTATAAGCACAGTTGAATTTCAAATGTGTTTATAGGAATGAAAGATTTTTTTTTATGACCTAACCCAATTTATTCGACCGGAGGGAGAAATAAATTGATGGTAGGTCAAACGCAATGAGTTCCGTATGATTTACCCAATTTATTTGACCGTAGGGAGAAATAAATTGACGGTAATTCAACCGCAATGAATTCCAAATTTGTGTGAGCGATAGCGAACAGACAAATTTGTGAATGAAACT
>NZ_JAJUJR010000021.1 GCF_029265225.1 Sedimentibacter sp. | reverse complement strand
GTGCTTGATCATTGTTACTATGTGTTTGGGATTGTGAAGCAGTCTTTCGGAAAGTTGGAACTCATAAATCCGGAAATAGAGTTTTGTGAAAAAGACTGGAAGGCAAACAAGATAACACCTGTATACGGCCTCACTTACGGACTTACAAACAATGAACTCACAAAGCTAGCAAGACTTGCTCTGGAAATGTATTTTGACAAAATTGAAGATGTTGTTCCCGATGAAATAAGGGAACGATACAATCTTATTTCAAGAAAAAATGCAGTAAAAAATCTTCATTTCCCTGAAAACGGAAAGAAGTACAACCAGGCCAAAAGGTCAATGGCCTTTGAAAAGCTTCTTATAATGCAGCTGGGCCTTTTATCCATAAAAAGCAATTTAAGAAGCAGTTTATCAGGTAATGCAATTAACAATACGGATATTTCAGACAAGCTCATAGATAAAATACCTTATGAGCTTACTGGTGCGCAGAAAAAAGTCATAAATGAAATCAAAGAAGACATGAAAAAGCAAAAACCAATGAACATGCTTGTTCAAGGGTATGTGGGAAGCGGAAAGACAGTGGTTGCAATTTATGCCATTCTTTCTGCAGTTGGGTCCGGCTATCAGGCTTCCATGATGGCACCAACGGAAATTCTTGCTCTTCAGCACTATGACACAATTATGGAATACCTTAAGATGGCAGACATAAACATCAATGTTGCAATTCTTTCAGGCTCTACAAAATCAAAGGACAAAAAAAATATACTTGAAGGCCTTAAAAGCGGAGAAATACAAATTGTAGTGGGAACACATGCCCTCATTGAAAAAGGCGTTGAGTTTAAAAACATAGGACTTGTGGTTACAGATGAACAGCACCGCTTCGGAGTAAGGCAAAGGGCGATGATATCCAACAAGGGAAACAACCCTGACATACTTGTAATGACTGCAACACCTATACCAAGAACGCTGGCTCTCATGATTTACGGCGACCTTGACATTTCAATCATCGATGAAATGCCTCCTGGAAGACAAAAGGTCATAACAAGTGTCTTAAAGCAAGGTGACAAACAAAAGGCATATGACTTCATTAGGAGTCAGGTGGCTGAAGGAAGGCAGTCATACATAGTGGCTCCACTGGTTGAAGAATCCGAAACAATGGAACTTGATTCTGCCGTTGAAATTTTCAACACGCTTAAGGATTCTCATTTTTCTGACTTGAGCCTTGGTCTTTTGCATGGAAAAATGAACAGCAGGGACAAGGAAAAAATAATAAATGAATTTTATGAGGGCAAAATAAATGTGCTTGTTTCCACTACCGTCATAGAAGTTGGCGTCAATGTTCCAAATGCCGTTGTAATGCTTGTTTTAAATGCTGAAAGATTTGGGCTTGCCCAGCTTCACCAGCTCAGGGGAAGAGTGGGAAGAGGAAAACACCAGTCTTACTGCATTCTGGTAAATGAAAACAAGTCAAAGAAATCAGCCGATAGAATGAATATTTTGAAAAAGACAGACAACGGATTTTTAGTGGCAGAAGAGGACTTGAAAATAAGAGGACCGGGAGACTTTTTCGGAACAAGACAGCACGGCTTGTCAAAATATGAAATACAAAATATAATAAATGATGTGGAAGTCGTAAAAGAAGTTCAGGAGCTTTCAAAAAATATGCTTGCTGAAAATCCGGGACTTCATGGAAGCAGCTATGTGAATTTAAAAAAAGAAATAATGAATTTATTCAGAGATGAAAACATCATATTCAATTGAGTTTTATTTTTAGAAAGATAGAGGATAACGTATGAGAATTATTTCCGGAACCAACAAGGGAAAAAAGCTGTATGCGCCTGAAGGAATGTCTGTAAGGCCCACTAGCGATAAAATCAAGGAGGCCATATTCAACATTATAGGATACATTGACGAGGATTCGGTTGTTCTTGACTTGTTTGCAGGCTCCGGAAATGTTGGCATAGAATTTCTCGCAAGAGGAGCAAAAAGCTGCACATTTGTGGATTTGTCCAACAAAAGCCTTAGCTATGTGAGAAAAAATCTGGAGCTGTGCAATTTTAAAGACAGGGCACAGGTCGTGCTAAGCGATTATGAAAAGGCCATTTCAAGCTTATCGGCAAAAGGGGAGAAATTCGATTACATTTTTGCTGACCCTCCCTACGATTTGAACTGCGGAGCAGATATAGCAAATAAAGTTTTTGAACACAACATTTTAAAACCCGGTGGCATGCTTATAATAGAAACAGACAAGTCAGAAATAGTAATTGAAAGTATAGATACTGATGTGTTAAAATATAAAGAAAAAATCTATGGCAGAACAAGAATAAGCATTATAGAATGCTCGGAGGAATAAATGAAAGTTTTGTATGCAGGCAGCTTTGACCCTATTACATGCGGACATCTTGATCTCATAAAAAGGTGCTCTGAAAAATTTGACGATGTTGTAGTTACAGTTTTCAACAACGTTGCTAAAAAATACATGTTCACCTGTGAAGAAAGAGTTGATTTTGTAAAAGGTGCAGTAAGCGGCTTAAAAAATGTGACTGTGGATAGTTCCAGCGAAATGGTAGCGAATTATTGCAGAAAAAATGGTATTAAAATTGTTATCAGAGGACTACGGGCAGTATCCGATTACGAATATGAACTCAGCATGTCTGCGTATAACAAATTTTTAAACGAAAACTTAGAAACAGTATTCATGGTGTCTTCACCTGAATATTCATTTGTAAGCTCCAGCGGTGTGAAGGAAATTGCAAGATATGATGATAAATTCAAGGAATTAGTGCCGGAAAATGTAGCAGAAGCACTAAGAAAAAAATTGGGGAGGTAAAAATGGATATATTAAATTTATTAGAAAGAATAGAAGATATAATCGAAGAAGCTTCTAAATTTCCGTTATCAAACAAGGTAATGATAGACAAGGATGAAATTTTAGAGGTTATCAATGAAATCAGACTTAAGCTGCCTGATGAAATAAACAGAGCTTCATGGGTAGCAAAGGAACGCCAGAGAATTTTAAACGAAGCACAGACAGAAGCAGACGAGCTTATTGAAAAAGTGCAGGACCAGCAAAGATACCTCATTGAAGACAACGAAATAACAAAACAGGCACAAAAGTATGCAAACCAGATCATCCAGGAAGCAGAAAGAAAAGCAAACGAGATGAAATTCGGTGCATACAGCTACAGCGATGAAATATTGTCCAAGCTCCAGGAAAAAATCGGAGAAATAAACAGTATAATAGAACAAAACAGAGAAGTTCTGAAAAACATGGAATAAATAGAATAAATACATAAATAAAACCTGCTTGCGCAGGTTTTTAATTTGTTAAAATAGTTTTTCTCTGTAATTGTCCATGATTTCAGAAAACAGCTCTCCGGTTGTGGGCGGTGTGAATGTAATGGTGTTTGCACCTGCAGCAATTGTAGCTGAAATATGCTCCGGTCTTGGTCCGCCGGTAGCTATTATGGGGAAATTCGGATGTTTTTCACGGATGAGCCTTACGATTTTTGCAGTGTTTGCTCCGCCTGAAACGTTGAAGATTGAAGCCCCTGCTTTTATTCTGGACTCAAAGTCTTCCTTTTCTGAAACAATTGTGATGATTATGGGAATGTCCAGCCTTTTCTTCATTTCAGAAATAAGGTCGTTTGATGTTGGTGCATTCATTACCACACCATAAGCCCCTGTAAGTTCAGCGTTGATGGCAATGTCTATGGACCTTTGCCCTGTTGTAATTCCTCCTCCCACACCTACAAACACGGGAGCTGAAGACAGCTCAATTATTGCCTGATTAATGGCAATTTGCGGCGTAAACGGATATACTGCTATAACTCCGTCAGCGTTGTGATTTTTTACTATTGCCAGGTCTGTTGTAAATATGAGGGATTTTATTCTTTTTCCGAAAATGTTGATGCCGCTGGCATCGTAAATTTCTCTGGGCATCTCTATAGGTTTCTTTTTAAGAACTGATTCTATGGTAGGTATGAATTTTTTATCTCTTTTCTCTGTATTGTTTCGCACATTGCTGCTGTAATTGTCTTCTATATTGCTTTTAATATAATTTTCCATACTTCCTCCATTTATCTTTATGTTGATTATGCTATAATACTTAGCGATAACTGTATTATTATTATACAATTATATTGAACAAAGCACAATTAATAAATTTCGACTAAATAAAGCTAGGCATTTCAGATTTAAAAATGTATAATAAGATTCATAATGTAACAGCTTATGCTGTATTAATTTTTGGTTAATGGGGAGATTACCAATGCAGCTGAAATCGGACAGTTTAAATAACAATGGCTTAAAACATACTGGTACTATAAATCTGGAAACGAACAGGTTTATTTTAAGAAAATTTCATCTAAGCGATGTCCATGATATTTTCATAAACTGGTCAAGCGACAAGGACTCGGCTAAATATAACGCATGGAGCGTCCATACCAGTGAAGAGGTCACAAAGGAATATGTTGCTGAGTGGGTTGAGTGGTACAAAAAAGACAATTATTACCACTGGGCCATAACAGACAAGGAAGACGGCGAGGTCATAGGGTCTGTTTCTGTTTCAAACATTAGGGAAAGAAAAAAATACTGTGAAATCGGATACACGGTTGCTCAAAAAAGATGGAACCAAGGTATTGCCACAGAAGTATTAATAAAAGTTCTTGATTTTCTGACGGACGAAGTGGGCTTTGAAACAATACGAGCCCTTCATGACATTAGGAATGTTTCATCAGGCAGAGTCATGAAAAAGGCTGGAATGGTCTTTGTAAAAAATAAAACGCAAATATTCTTAAGCGGGCAAAATCTTGTTATGAAATGTTCGGTTTATGAATATAAAAAAGTTGCTCCGCAACTCCGCTAGGGAGACCTATGACGTAAAGTACTAACGTATTTTTTACTTCGCACTCCACTTGAGGTTAAAGACGTCCGCATGCACTCTGCGTTTTTATAATATAGAAAGAGGACTTTCCTATATTATAAAACTACTAAAATATTCAAAAAACAGTAATAATTTATTGCTTTTGAAAAGAATTGTGGTATAATATAATGGTTAATTATGAAATTCATTAAAATGAAACAATATTGACTGTTTAACATAAAATAATTAAGAATCCAGGAGGATAAAATGAGTTCAAAATTACTTAAGAAAGAAAAAAATGTGGTAACACTGGAATTTACTGTTTCACCGGAAGAATTTGAAAGTGCTGTGAATAAAGCATATTTAAAAGCTAAAAATAATATTAATGTTCAAGGTTTCAGAAAGGGTAAAGCTCCAAGACATATTATTGAAAAAAAATATGGCAAGAGCATTTTTTATGATGATGCGTTGGATATTGCTATTCAGGAACAATACCCTAAAGCAGTTGAAGAACACAAACTTGATGTTATTGACAGCCCAAAGGTAAATGTTGAAAAATTCGAAGAAGGACAGGAAATTGTTATTTCAGCTGATGTAGAAGTAATGCCTGAAGTTGAGCTTCCACAGTACAAGGGAATAGAAGTAGAAAGAACTGAAATCAAAGTTACAGATGAAGATGTTGAAAAAGAACTTCAGTCTGTTCAGGAAAAAAATGCAAGAATAGTTGAAGTAACTGACAGAGCAGTTCAAAACGGAGATTTCCTCACTATAGATTATGCAGGATTTGTCGGAGATGAACAGTTTGAAGGCGGCACAGCTGAAAACCAGGCTCTTGAAATAGGCTCAAACACATTCATTCCTGGATTTGAAGAACAGCTTATAGGCAAAAACAAGGATGAAGAAGTTGAAGTAAATGTAACATTCCCTGAAGAATATCATTCAGAAGAATTACAGGGCAAGGCTGCCGTATTCAAAGTTAAAATTCATGAAATCAAGTCAAAGGAACTTCCTGCAATAGATGATGAATTTGCAAAAGACATCAGCGAATTTGACACTTTAGAAGAACTTAAGGCTGACACAAGAGCAAATCTTGAAAAGAAAGCTTTGGACCAGACTAAGATTGCCAATGACAACAATGTAATCACTAAAATAGTAAATGAAGCTAAGGTTGAAATTCCAGAAGTATTGATTCAGCGAGAAATTGATTACTTAGGAAGAAACTATGAGCAGCAGTTCCGTCAGCAGGGCTTTGCAGGCAAGGAATATGACGACATAATAACTAACTTTGTGAACCAATACAAGGAAGGCGCAAGAAACCAGGCTGAATTCAACGTTAAGGCTGAACTTGTACTTGAAGCATTGATTAAAAAAGAAGATGTAAAGGTTAGTGAAGAAGAACTTGCTGAAGAAGTAAACAAGGTTGCAGAATCTTACCAGGTTGAAGCAGACAGACTTGAAGCTTTCAAAAAAAGCATTCTTGAATCAAGCAAGGGCTACATTGAAGAAACTCTTCAAAAAAGAAAAGTTATCGACATGCTTGTAGAAAATGCAGTGTTTGTTGAACCTAAAGCAGTTGAAGCAACAGAAGAAGTTCAGGAAGAAAAATAATCAAATAAAATTAAGCTTATATTAAGATAAATAAGTACAATAATAGTAACATGAAATATAATATAGGAGGAAATAAAATGGCATTAGTTCCATATGTAGTTGAACAAACTGGAAGAGGCGAAAGATCTTACGATATTTATTCTAGATTATTAAAAGATAGAATTATATTTTTAGGTGAAGAAGTAAATGAAGTAACTGCAAGTCTCATTGTAGCTCAGTTATTATTTTTGGAATCAGAAGATCCAGACAAGGACATACAATTATACATTAACTCACCTGGAGGATCTATTACAGCAGGAATGGCAATTTATGACACAATGCAGTATATCAAGCCGGACGTATCAACAATTTGCGTCGGCATGGCAGCAAGCATGGGAGCATTCCTCCTTTTGTCAGGAGCCAAGGGAAAAAGATTTGCGCTTCCAAATTCAGAAATAATGATCCATCAGCCGCTGGGCGGAATGCAGGGTCAGGCATCTGATATTAAAATTCACGCAGACAGAATTATCAAAATAAGAGACACCTTGAACAGCATTATAAGTGAAAGAACTTCTCAGCCTATTGCAAAGGTTGAAAATGACACGGACAGGGATAACTTCATGACAGCGGAGGAAGCAAAAGCCTATGGCATAATAGATGATATTATAGCCAAAAGAAAATAAGGAGTGTTTTAATGAGCAAAGTCAATGAAAAACAAATCAAGTGCTCGTTTTGCGGCAAGTCGCAGGAGCAGGTCAGAAGGCTCATAGCAGGTCCAGATGTATATATTTGTGATGAATGCATTGAACTGTGCCACAACATAGTTGATGAAGATGTGGATTTATTCGAAGAATATGACTTCACCGAACTTCCGAAACCAAAGGAAATAAAGGATAAACTTGACGAATATGTTATCCAGCAGGACCAGGCAAAAAAAGCTTTGGCAGTGGCTGTTTACAATCATTACAAAAGAATAAACTTTAAAGGTAAAGATGAAGGAATCGATATTCAGAAAAGCAACATTCTTTTACTTGGACCAACCGGAAGCGGAAAGACATATCTGGCTCAAACTCTTGCAAGACTTTTGAATGTGCCGTTTGCAATTGCAGATGCCACATCATTGACGGAAGCAGGGTATGTTGGGGAAGATGTAGAAAACATATTGCTCAAACTTCTGCAGGCTTCAGATTTTGACGTGGAGAGGGCAGAAAAGGGCATAATTTATATTGATGAAATTGATAAGATTTCAAGGCGGTCTGAAAACCCTTCAATAACAAGGGATGTAAGCGGAGAAGGAGTGCAGCAGGCTCTTCTTAAAATTCTTGAAGGAACTGTTGCCAATGTACCTCCTCAGGGAGGAAGAAAGCATCCTCACCAGGAATTCATTCAGATCGATACAACAAACATATTGTTTATACTCGGCGGAGCTTTCGACGGAATTGAAAAAATTGTCCAGAAGAGAGTAGGCAAAAAGAGTATAGGTTTTGGTGCAGACATTTCCGGAAACACCGTTGATACAGATAAGCTTTTAAAACAGGTTCAATCACAGGATTTGTTGAAGTTCGGGCTTATACCAGAATTCATAGGAAGGCTGCCGGTTGTTGTTGCCTTGGATAAACTAGACAAAAAAGCTTTGATTTCTATTTTGACAGAACCAAAGAACGCCCTTGTGAAACAATACAAGGAATTGTTCAAGATGGACAATGTAGAATTGGAAATTGAAAAAGAAGCTCTAGAGGAAATTGCTAACAAAGCTTTGGAAATTAATACAGGTGCAAGAGGTCTTCGTGGTATACTTGAAAGTACAATGACTGATGTCATGTATGAAATACCGTCAAGAAATGATATTAAGAAATGTGTCATCACAAAAGACACTATCATAAATAAGAGCGAACCTAAATTAGTTTTAACCAAAAAGCCTCTATCTGATAATAAAGAAAATGCTTCATAAAACTGCCTGCCTTCGCAGGCAGTTTTTAATAATATAGGAAAGCTAAGCTCTCTTTCCTATATTATTAGCGGAGTTGCGGAGCAACTTTTTAATAAGGAGAAAAATATGATTGAAAATTACAGTACAGAAAACAGAAGCCTGCCTCTGATTCCCATCAGGGGAATTGGTATTTTTCCGGATACGGTGATTCATTTTGACATAGGAAGAGAAAAGTCAATAAATGCATTGGAAGAAGCAATGCTTGAAGATTCTGACATATTTCTTACGGTTCAGAAGGAAGCTGACATAGATTCCCCTAAGGAAGATGATTTTTACGAAGTTGGAGTTATCTGCAAGATAAAACAAATGATAAAAATGCCCGGAGACAACATCAGGGTGCTGGTGGAAGGAATAAGAAGAGCCAAGATTGTTTCCATAATACAGGAAGAACCATATTTTGAGGTAGTGCTTGATGAATACATCTACAACTTTGAACTTCCTCTTGACGACAGCATGGAAGCAATGGTCAGACTTACCATGGACAATTTCGAAGAATATTCATCAGTCTATCCTAAAATTTCGCCGGATGCAGCAATAACTCTTAAGGAAATCAAAAATCCCGACAAGCTTGCAGATGTTGTTTCATCTTATATTTATCTGAAGACTGAACAAAAGCAAGGTCTTCTGGAAATCTTTGATCCTTACAAGAGGCTTGAAGCAATAAATTCAATCCTCGCCAAGGAAATAAAAGTTCTGCAGATAGAAAATGAAATCAGCGAACTGGTGAAAAAACAAGTCAGTGAATTTCAAAGGGATTATTATTTAAAGGAACAGTTAAGGGCAATTCAAAAAGAACTTGGAGAGGATGAATCTGCCGAGTTTGAAGTTGATGAATACCTTAAAAAAATAGAAGATGCACACATGCCCAAGGAAGTAAAGGAAAAGGCAGAAAAGGAAGTAAGCAAGCTCTTGAAAATTTCTTCTTCATCTCCTGATGCCGGAGTCATCAGAACATATGTGGACTGGCTTATTGACCTGCCGTGGGACAAGAAAACAAAAGACAACACGGATCTTAAAAAAGCAAGGGCAATTCTTTCTGAAGACCATTACGGACTTGAAGAAGTTAAGGAAAGAATTCTTGAATATCTTGCAGTAAAACTTATAAACAAAAACATGAAGGGCCCCATACTATGCTTTGTGGGACCTCCGGGAGTAGGAAAAACATCTATTGCAAAGTCTATTGCAAGGGCGATGAACAGAAAATATGTGAGAATTTCTCTTGGGGGAGTAAGAGATGAAGCTGAAATAAGAGGCCACAGAAGGACATATATTGGTGCGATTCCGGGAAGAATAATATCATCCATAGCAAAAGCTAAAGTGAACAACCCGGTATTCCTGCTGGATGAAATTGACAAGCTTTCAAGCGACTTTAAAGGAGATCCTGCTTCGGCGCTTCTTGAAGCACTTGACCCTGAACAGCACGGCACATTCACAGACCATTATATTGAAGCACCATTCAGCCTGGAAAATGTCATGTTCATAACAACGGCAAACTCAACTTCAACAATTCCCGAGCCTCTTTTGGACAGAATGGAAGTAATTGAAATATCAGGTTATACTGATGTTGAAAAGAAAAACATAGCCATGAAATATCTTGTGAAAAAGCAGGTGGCTGAACACGGCCTCAAGGAAAAACAAGTGAAGATTTCCGAGAATGCCATAAATGAAATTATTGAAAGATACACAAGAGAATCCGGCGTAAGAAATCTTGAAAGAAACATCGGAAAACTTGTGAGAAAATCTGCAGTACAAATTGCAGAGAAAAAGAAAAAGACTGTTACAATCAACAACATGAACCTGAAAAACTATCTGGGAATTCCAAAATACGACTATGATCTGGCTTATGAAGATGATCAGGTGGGTGTTGTTACAGGACTTGCATGGACGCAGGTTGGCGGAGAAACGCTGTTTATTGAAGTCAACACCATGAAGGGAGACGGAAAACTTCAGCTTACAGGCCAGCTGGGCGATGTAATGAAGGAATCTGCCATGGCTGCACTGAGCTACGTCAAATCAAATGCAGAAAAGTTCAGCATTGATTACACAATGTTCAAGGAAACTGACATACATGTCCATGTTCCGGAAGGAGCAATACCAAAGGACGGTCCTTCTGCAGGAATAACTATGGCAACAGCCTTGATTTCAGCTCTTACAAAAAAACCTGTAAGAAAAGATGTGGCCATGACAGGTGAAATAACAATAACCGGAAGAGTTCTTCCTATTGGAGGACTTAAGGAAAAGCTTCTTGCTGCAAAAAGGGCAGGCATAAAGAAAATTGTTCTATGCTCAAAAAACAAGGCTGACGTTTCTAAAATTGACAGCAAAATCCTGCGCTCAATGGAAATTGTGTATGCAGACAAAATAGAAGATGTTGTTAAGGAAGCACTAAGATAAATGAATAATTAAGAATGAAGAGTGAAGAATGAATTGTAGGATTTGTGCTATGGCACAAATCCCGCATTAATTCTTAATTCTTAACTCTTAATTCTTAATTTCATTAGGAAAGAGGATACTATGATAATCAGAAAAGCTGAAATAATAATGACAGCTGTAAAAAAGGAACAATATCCTGCGACGGTTGTTCCTGAAATTGCATTTGCAGGAAAATCAAATGTTGGCAAATCATCAATGATAAACGCTCTTTTAAACAGGAAAAGCCTGGCAAGGACCAGTTCTCAGCCGGGAAAAACACAGACAATCAATTTTTACAACATAAACGACATGTTAAACTTCGTGGATTTGCCCGGATACGGATATGCAAAGGTTTCAAAGACAGAAAAAGACAAGTGGGGCACCATGATTGATACATATCTGCACAACAGAAATCAGCTGAAGGAAGTCTTCCTTTTAGTTGACATCAGACACGAACCGAGCCAAAACGACATTCAGATGTACAACTGGATAAAAAGCTGTGGGTTTACCGGATATGTCATAGCATCAAAGGCAGATAAGCTATCAAGGTCGCAGCAGATAAAAAGTGTTGCAGTAATTAAAAAAACACTGGAAATAAAAGATAATGGGCTTGTGTTTCCTTTCTCCGCCGCTTCAAAGGCAGGGGTTGAAGAAATATGGGACTTGTTTGAAAATTTGCTTGGAATAAAAGAAGAATAATAAAATCATCTTCCGCAATAATTGCTCTGGGTGATTAAACAGCCAAAAACAGGGTATATTATTATCAACGGGAGGAGTAACAATGGATTATATACTTGAAAAAAAGGTCCATAGCGATTTAAGCGGTGTTAAGAATATTGTGGAAGACATCCTGCTTAATATAAGGGACGCAATAAATGAAAACATCTTTTTTAACACCAAAATAATTCTTTATGAATTGCTCATTAACGGCGTCATGCACGGCAATGGCGAAGATTCGAGCAAGCTTGTAAGCGTAAGGGTTTTCATCAACAACAGCTGCATCACCATAGAGGTTGCTGATGAAGGAAAAGGCGTAAACTATATTCATAAGGAACTTGGAGAATACGACTTTTCTGAATCAGGAAGAGGACTTATGCTGGTAGAAGGACTTTCTGACAAATTTTCCATAGATGGAAACAGAGTTACTTGCATACAATATATAAAATAAGCGTTTTAAATTAACTTAACGTTTGATATAATAGACACTAAGGTGTTTATTTTTTTGTGACGTCCTTAAAATGTATCTGCAGGAGATAATTATGGATAACATTAAGCTTTCAGTCCGGGAGCTGGTTGAATTTGTATATAAAAGCGGCGACATAAATGTAAAAAATCTAAGTCCCGACAGAGCCTTAGAAGGCATAAAGGCACATAAGCTGCTGCAGACAAACATGGGTGAAAACTACAAAAAAGAATATTACCTCAAAAATGAATTTACCTTGGGGGATATTTTGTTCATTGTTGAAGGAAGAGCAGATGGCGTTATAACCGAGGATGGACAAACAACAATTGATGAAATAAAGTCAACGTACACGGACGTTGAACATATAGATGAAGACTACAATGCAGCACACTCTGCACAGGTTAAATGCTATGCTTACATGTACTGCATAGAAAATGAACTGGATGAATTGACGGTGCAGCTCAGATACTTCAACCTGGACAGCGGCAAAACAAAGGTTATTTCTAAAAAATACAGTACATTGGAACTGAAATGCTTTTTTTATGAGTTGCTTGAAATGTATGTGGACTGGGCCAAGACAATCATAAGGCTAAAAAAAGAACGAGAACAGTCAATTGAAGAACTTGATTTTCCTTTTTCCGGCTACAGGCAGGGACAAAGGAATTTTTCTGTTGCGGTCTTCAGGACAATTAAGGAAGGAAAAAAACTGTTTGTACAGGCACCCACAGGTGTGGGAAAGACTGTGTCATGTCTTTTTCCTGCAATAAAGTCCATGAACATAAAACAAAATTCTAAAATATTTTATCTTACTGCCAAGTCATCAACAAAATCCATTGCATTCAACACTATAAAAATGATGGTCAAAAAAGGGCTGAAGCTTAGAACAACGGTGATAACAGCTAAGGAAAAAGTATGCTTCATGGAAGAAACAAAATGTGATCCTGAATACTGCCCCTATGCAAAAGGATACTTCGACAGGCTCAATGTTCCACTAAAAAAGTCATTGAAAGAAGAATGTCTTTATTCAAGAGAATACATTGAACAAACAGCCATGGAACATCAGCTGTGTCCTTTTGAACTTAGCCTTGACTTAAGCTACATGTCAGATGCAGTAATATGCGACTATAATTATTATTTTGACCCGAGGGTTGCCCTGCAAAGAGATGATGTTTTTAAAAATTCCAACGACATACTTCTCATAGATGAAGCACACAACTTAGAAGACAGAACCCGCAGCATGTATTCACCGTGTCTTGTAAAGGAAGAATTTTATGAGACAGGTAAAATAATGAAGGAAAGAGACAAAAAAATCTCCAGAGCACTGACTAACATAAATAAGAAATTCATAGAAATAAAGAAGTCACTAAACGAAGAAACTGCTGAACTTGAAGGTGAACCGTCAGAACTCATCAATGGACTTAGAAAATTCACAGCGGAAGCTGAGAAGTATATAAATGACAGAAACAATGAAAACATCCCCGAAGAGCTTGTTGACATATACTTTAAAATCATTTTTTTTGTAAAAATATCTGAAATTGCAGACAGCAATTTCTGCTATTATGCTGACTTTAAAAAAAATGAAACTTCAGTAAAATTATTTCTTATAAATCCTGCGGACATACTTAAGGAAATAGAAAAAAACGCATGGTCATGCATATTTTTTTCAGCCACGCTCACGCCTCTTAAATATTTCAGATATAT
>NZ_JAJUJR010000481.1 GCF_029265225.1 Sedimentibacter sp. | reverse complement strand
TATAGGATGTATTGTCATTGTTCCTGTAGGCGCAATAAGAGAATATCTAGCAGCAACGGCAAGAGCTGTTCCAATGCTGTGTCCTCCTCCAAGAACCAGTGATACGGTAGGTTTCGTAATACTTGCAATAAGCTCGGATATGGCAAGGCCAGCCTCAACATCTCCACCTATGGTGTTAATCAGCAACAGGACTCCCTTTACCTGAGGATCCATTTCAGCACCTATTATCATAGGTATTATGTGCTCGTACTTTGTTGTCTTGCTCTGTGGAGGAAGAGAATTGTGTCCTTCAATTTCTCCTATTATGCTTATGAAACAAATGTCCTTCACAGGATTTATGTCTGTTACGCTTCCTACTTCTTTGACATTTTCAAGCTGTTCGTCGGAATCTGATTCGTTTTTGTTGTTGCTTCCGCTGAACAAAAATGGATTTGCAGGCTCTTGATTGTTGTTGATGTTTGTTCTTCCGTCCTGGTTGTTTTTAGTATCGTCATACCTGCTGCTTGAATTCAATTGATTATTCTTGTCATTGCTGTTGTTTGCGTTTTGTCTCGATTCCATGTCTTGTCTTGCATTTTGATTGTTCCCGGAAACATTTGTTTTCATGCTTATGTCCAGATTGTTCAAAGCCACTTTATTATTAACTTGCAAATTTTTGTTTTCCATATTGCCTCCAAAAAAATAATCAGGTTTGTGATATCCTGATTATTCTTTGAAGTTTTGCATATTTTATTCACCGCATCATAAATTTCTATTCGTTTTCAATGATTATCATGTCGCTGCCGATTTTTTTGATGTTTTTCCATAATATTTCTTTTCTTTTGGGTTCCTTGAAAAATCCGAAATGTGATGAATTCCCGGAAATAAAACTGATTATTTCTCCGGTTTTTTCTTCAATAACCAAGTCACAGTCACCGAAAATCCCCAAATTTTCTCCTGTATCCACGTTGATTATTTCCTTGCTGTAAAGTTCGCTGAGCTTCACAATATCCCCCCTTTTACAATTATACCCCGGTGTGGCCGAAACCGCCTGCACCTCTTTCAGTGTCATTCAGTTCTTCAACCAGTTCAAAGTCAGCCTGCTCATGTTTTATGAAAACCATCTGGGCAATTCTGTCTCCTGAGTTGATGGTAAAGTCCTTGTCACCAAGGTTTATTAAAATGACTTTTATTTCTCCGCGGTAGTCAGAATCGATTGTACCTATTCCATTAACAAGGCTTATGCCGTGTTTTATTGCAAGACCGCTTCTTGCTCTTACCTGAGCTTCATATCCTTCAGGAATTTCAATGAACAAACCTGTAGGCACAAGATATCT
>NZ_JAJUJR010000403.1 GCF_029265225.1 Sedimentibacter sp. | reverse complement strand
CGGGCATTATTCACAATCAATGGACAATTTAATAATAATAAAATTATGGAGGAGAAATATGGCAGTAATAGGGAGGGTTAAAAATACAGAAAAAAATTATATTTTGCTTGGAACAGGATACGGAGCATACAAGGCTGTCACACCCAGCTTTCTTGGAGGAAACCTGTTTCCAAACGAAGATGAGGGAACATTCCCCATGGCTGCAGTTTGCGACAACAATGGAGACATTCTTTGGTTAAATTCTGATTCGTTGCAGGTAATGGAAATAGACGGCGTAAAAATTTCAGAAATAAATATATAACTAAGGAAATACATAGGCGATTGTAATTAATGAACTGGATAGAAGAAAGAATATAAATTGAAATGCAGCATTGAATTGTTTGATAAATTTCAGTCTTGATATTTACCGAATGCAATTGTTTGAATAAATTAGAAAAATCAGCAGATAATTATATAATTCAAACATGTTGGAGGAATCATTTATGAACAGACTGATGGCAATAAAAGTAGACGGGAGAAATTCAAAAGCTCCGCATCTTCAGGAGATACTTACTAAATACGGATGTATCATTACAACCAGAGTTGGTTTTCACGAAACCGGTGAAAATGACAACTGCAGTACCCAGGGGATCATCATACTTCAGCTTACAGGCGAAGAAGATGAAATTAATTCATTGAACAAAGATGTTGAAAAGTTAGAAGGCATATCATCAAAGTTTATTGAATTTTAAGTTGATAACTTCAATATAAAAAACAAGAAGATGTATCAAAAGATACGTCTTTCTTGTTTTTTATCGAAGCAGGAGAAACTATTTGTATGATTCCAGGTATTCAATGGAATTTCTTATCATTTCTGGTGTTACCAAATATGGGTAATGCCTTACATCTATTCCTTTGAGTGCCTTTTCAATTACTTTATCCACATCTTCCATTGAGCAGTGCAGATGAGAAAGCTTAGTCGGAAGCCCCATTTCACTGTTGAATTTATGGATGCGTTTGAGCTCATCTTCTTGTTTGTCCACGGCAAGAAGTACTAAAATTCCATATGATACTATTTCTCCGTGGAGATGATGATATTTTTCTATTTGCGGTATGACGGTAAATCCGTTATAAACAGCATGTGCAAGTCCTGTTGTCAGGTCAATGTTAAGCATGTTTGAAGCAAATCCTGTTGAGACAATGACTCCCAAAAGTATTTCCTCAAGTTCGCCTGACACGATGTTTTTCTTGCAGTCTTCAAGAGCCTTCACGCCATATTTCAGGAACGGTCCGTTGCACATTGTAGCTATGGTAACACCCATTTCCTGGGAATGAGTGAGTTCGTCGCCTCTGCTTGATACTGAACTTTCAAAATATTTTGCCATGGAATCTCCGATTCCAGCCCAAAGATATTTATCCGGCGCATTTGCAATTATTTCGCTGTCGATAAAAATATGCTTTGACGGCTCATCAGCAAATGAATATTCTCTTAAGGATCCATCAGGATGATACAATATTCCAAGACTCGTGCAGGCAGCACAGGTAGATGCAATTGTAGGGAAAGTGAAAAACGTCCTGTTTGTTCTTTGAGCCAGAACCTTTGCAGTGTCTATGGCCTTTCCTCCGCCAACAGCAAAAATCATGTCTGCTTCTTCAACTTCAGGAATTTCTTTAAGCCTTTCGATATTTTCTACTGAAGCCTCGCCTCCAAAAGGAAAAAATCCTGTGATGCTTAACTGGCTTTCTTCAACAGCATTTATCATTTTATTTTTTGCTGCATTAATGGCACGCTCGCCTCCTATTACAACAGCTGTTTTTCCGAATGGCATACAAATCTTTGCTATTTCTGTATATGCGTCAGGTCCTATGGTGTAGCTGGGGAATAAATGTGTTTTCATGATCTCTCCGTTGCTGCATGTTGCAGCTGCCGCTTCCTGGCTGCGGCTTACCAAATTTTGTTAGTCGTTTCTGTCAAATGAATATTTGCCAGGTATTTAAAATTCTGTTTTTTCAGCAAATGTGATTTTAATTTCCGTGTTTTCTTCGCTTGACTCCATGCTGTGGTTTTCTCTCAGGTATTTGCGGTTTTTGTAAACTCCTACTGTCAGGAATGGTACAATTATTATTGCAATTCCAAGATATCCCATGTATCCGTAGCCGTATTTTATGATCTTGTCCAAACCTACCATGGAAATGCTCATAGAAAGAGTCATTATGAAGGATGATACAATGATTCTTCGCACTATGACTTTTTTGACTGCAGCCAATGCCTT
>NZ_JAJUJR010000032.1 GCF_029265225.1 Sedimentibacter sp. | reverse complement strand
GGTAAACCACCAGGCGGACATTCCATAGGAAT
Organism: Sedimentibacter sp.; assembly: GCF_029265225.1. Lineage (GTDB taxonomy): Bacteria > Bacillota > Clostridia > Tissierellales > Sedimentibacteraceae > Sedimentibacter. The sequence goes on along the minus strand of NZ_JAJUJR010000032.1, from coordinate 12,159 downwards.
AAGCAAGCTGCGCTGTTCCTATGGTTGAAGATCCTCCTATAAGCGTACTTATGAGAGCTCCGGCAACAAGTGTTGAGCTTGCGCTCTTTCCTCCTGTTGAAAAATCAGATGAATTTTTAATGTTCTTTCCCGAATTAACACCGATTATCATAATTAACAACAAGGTTGACGCCATTCCTGCAACATGTAGAAAAGTAACTTCTGCCATATTAATCTCCTGCATACTGTTTCTATTTATTATACTGCTGTTCCAATACTCCAAAATAAAATAATACTATTGCAATTGCAAAAATGAATTCCCTGCCTCATAGAACATTGAATCAATTCATTCATGGCACCATGAGCTCAGGGAAATTACATTTGCTTATTTATTTAACTTCGAAGAAATAAGTCTTCCGAGTTTTTCAGTTCCTGTTCGTATTTTTTCAGGTGGTACTGCTCCATAGCTGATTCTCATGCAGTTTCGTCCCTTGCCTCCGCCTTCGGCATAGAAACCTTCACCTGCAACAAATGCAACTTTTATCTCAGGGTTTGAAACTGATTCTGCCAGAAGCTCTGTTGTATTGATGCTTTCAGGAAGTTCAACCCATACAAATAATCCTCCGTCAGGAGTTGTTCTCCTGGTCCCTTCCGGGAAAAATTTATCTATGCATTCAAGCATAACATCTCTTCTTTCCCTGTATAAATCGCAAATCATCTTGTGGTGGGCAGGATAATATCCACGCTTAAAAAATTCAGCGCACAGTATCTGTGGAAGCATTGCTGTGTGAGAATTTGTTGCTGTCTTTGCATCAAAAAGCTTTTCAGTTATTTCATCATTGGCATATATGTAGCCAAGCCTGCTTCCTGCTGAAAAAATCTTTGAGAAACTGTTGGCAAGAACCGTATGGCCGGTTTTATCAAAGGATTTTATAGGCAAAAGATCGCTTCCGCTGTAGCGAATGTCCCTGTATGGGTCGTCCTCCAGAATGATTGTGTCGTACTTGCTTCCAAGTTCCGCAATTTTTTTTCGTCTTTCCTGGGAAAGAGTTATTCCTGTGGGGTTTTGAAATGTAGGTATGACATAAACCATCTTTGGTTTGTACTTTATTATTTTTTCTTCCAGGTCATCTGTTGACATACCGTTTTCATCCATAACAACAGGTATGCATTTTGCCTGAAACATCTCAAAAACTTCAACAGAGTGCACAAAGCTTGGGGATTCAACAAGTATTATGTCATCAGGATCAATAAAAAGCTGACACAATAAATTAATCGCCTCCATGCCTCCGCCGGTAATTATAATATTTTCAGCTTTTGCTTCAACTCCTTTTGGAGCAAGCAATTCTTTGACCACAACTTCTCTCAGGTCAGCTGTTCCCATTACAGGACCGTACTGAAGTGCTTCAATCCCTCTTGCATCTATTCTCATTATGTCATTTGAAATTTCACGGACAATATCAACCGGAAGAGCTTCCCTTGCAGGCGCTCCGCCTCCAAAGGATATAATTTCAGGATCATTCATTGCCCCGAACAGCTTTTTCACCACATATGCCGAATTTTCCATGCTTTTCATGCGTTTTGCAAAGTGAGCCATAATATCCCCTTTCTAAATAATATTTATTATTATATTTTAACATATAATTTTATGGCCGTCGATAATTATTAAACTTCCATAATCCGACAGCAAGTATCAAAAAATTAATCATTGAATCAAAAGCTCTCCTATTGCGAGAGCCTTCTTATATTTTATTGATTATCTTTTTAATTTTGCAATGTCGCTGGCAATTTCTATAATCCAGTCTTCCTGGCCGCCTACAGCTTTTCTTCTGCCGCATTCTATTAGGATTTCTCTTACATCAACATTAAACCGGAGGGCTGCTCTTCTTGCATGAAGCAGAAAGCTTGAATAGCATCCTGCATAGCCAAGTATCATTGTGTCAAGGTTTGTGTTTGCCTTTACTCCCTTGGCTTCAAGCACCGGCAGCAATGCATTTGTGCTGGCATCCATTGTCTTGAACAGGTCAGCATTGTGTTCAATGTTCATTTTGTTCATAACAGCAACAAGTACGTCTGTTGCTGTATTGCCTGCTCCCGCACCCAGTCCTGAAAGTGAACCGTCTATGTACGTTGCTCCTGCTTCAATTGCAGCCAGAGAATTTCCTATGGCAAGGCCTAAATTATTGTGAGAATGATGTCCAACAGGAATGCTCAGGTTTTTGACCAATGCTGATATTTTTTCCTTTACATTTACAGGCAACATTGCACCTGCTGAGTCCGTGCAGTAAACAACATCCGCTCCATATGATTCCATTTTTTTTGCTTCTTCAACTATTTTTTCAACGCTTGCCATATGTCCCATCATGAGAAATCCAACTGTAAACATCCCCATTTTTTTGGCTGCCTTTATGTGCTGCTCTGATACGTCTGCTTCTGTTACATGGGTTGCAACCCTAACTGCTTTAGCTCCGCATTCCTGTGCTTTTTTCAAATCCTCAACTGTTCCTATTCCAGGTATCAAAAGAACTGTCAGCTTAGCATTTTTAATTGCTGATGATGCTGCCCTTACAATTTCAAAATCATCATAGTCTGCAAATCCATAGTTAATTGTTGAGCCTGTCAGTCCATCTCCGTGTCCAACTTCAATCAAATCTATTCCTGCAGCATCAAGGGCTGTCACAATTTTTTTTACATCGTCCGTGTTCCACTTGTGTGAAACAGTATGGCTTCCGTCTCTCAATGTTGTATCTGTTAAAAATATTTTTGACATTATTTCGCCCTCCTTGCCAGCTGCTGTGCTTTTTTTTCTGCAATGTTTACTGCTGCTGAAGTTATAATGTCGAGATTTCCTGAATATACAGGAAGGTAGTCTCCCAGCCCTTCAACCTGAATCATTGTTGTAACTATATCGTTTTGTATTATGGGTTCCAGCAGGATTTTATATCCCGGAACAAATGTGTTAAGTTCCCTGACGCAGTCTTCAACAGCGCTTCTTATAGCTTCAATGTCAGTGTTTTTAACCTTTGTGTATATTGTGTTCCTCATGAATATTGGCGGTTCTGCAGGATTAAGCACAATTATTACCTTTGCTTTGTCAGCTCCGCCCACCTGTTCAAGGGCCTGCCTTGTAGTAACTGTAAATTCGTCGATGTTTGCTCTTGTTCCCGGTCCTGCACTCTTGGAACTGATTGATGATACAACTTCCGCATAAACAACATCAGCTACCTTGTTTATTGCAGCAACTACAGGAACTGTCGCCTGGCCTGCACATGTTACCATGTTTACATTGTCCATGTTCAGCATTTCTTCTGTTAGATTTACAGTAGGAACGCAGTACGGACCCACGGCTGCGGGTGTAAGGTCTATAGTAAAGTATCCTGCCTGCTTTAATTTTGGTGCTGCTTTAACATGTGCTGAAGCGCTTGTAGCATCAAACACTATGTCAAGGTCCGGGTGATTTTCTATCATGTAATCAACTCCGCCTGCCGATGCATCTGCGCCCATGTCTCTTGCAATATCCAGACCTTCTGATTCCTTAATGTTTACAACACACCTGGTTTCCAGGTAAGGACTTCTTTTGATTTTCATCATTAAATCAATGCCTATGTTTCCAGGCCCGATTATTCCTGCTTTTAATTTCTCCAAGATTTCGCCTCCAATAATTTTATTATTTCATAAGTTAATGCTGCATGATTAAATTCAATACCCCTTTGCACTTAATTCACAACATTTGCCTTATTGTCATTCTGTTCGCCATTGTCAAACTCAGTTATTAAAATTTCAAAAAATATTAGGGTATTAATCTCTATACCCTATCTTTCTGGAAATTTCCAAAGCTGCTTCTCTTATAACTACAATTGATTCCCTTACTTTTTCTTCTGTCATCCTTACGGTTGGTCCTGATACGCTTATTGCATACTTTGCTTTTCCTGTACTGTCAAATATGGGGGCTGCAACACATGTTAGTCCGACACTGAACTCTTCCCTGTCAAAAGCATAACCATTATCTTTTATTTTTCTCAGTGAATTTATAAATTCCTGCCTGTCAGTTATTGTATTTGGAGTAAACTGTTCCAACTTATCCGGAATGAGCCCGTTTATAACGTCCTCATCCTGAAATGCTAAAATAGCTTTTCCAACTCCTGTGCAGTATGCAGGGTTTCTGCTTCCAATGCTTGTGAAAATCCTCATTGACTGATTAGATTCTCTTTTGTTCACATAGACTACTTCAAAATTATCAAGTGATGCAATGTGAACAGTCTCGCGCAGTCTTTGACTTACGCTCTCTATAACGGGAGATGTAATATTAATAATATCCAGTGACCTTGCAGAAATTTCACCTAATTCAATCAGGTACAATCCCAGGCGGTACTTTTGAGTTTTTCCGTCCTGATCAACAAAGCCGTGATACTTTAAGGTGCTGATTATGCCGTGAAGAGTACTCTTGTTTATATCAAGCTCTTCTGAAATTTCAGTTAATTTCATTTCGCGTCCTTTGTCTGCCAAAAGCTTAAGTATCAATAAAGCCTTATCAACAGACTGAACTTTTCCAAGTGCATCCATATTTTTTCCTCTATATCGTTTGCTTAATGCTAACATAAAAATAATATTATGTCAAGTTGTTTCTGCATTGCCAAACTCAATATCAGATTGCCAAACATAATGCAGTTTAATCATCAACATTGCTTTTTACTTTTTTCTGCCTAATTTTTCATTGAGAACTTTATAAAGACATTTCCTGAAATTTTCATCCTGTTCCTTTGTTCTCTTGGAAGGACCTTTTGTCTTGCCTCCCTGTTTTCTTATTCTTTCGCTTATATATCTTGACTGAAGAAGGCTGTCTATGTTGTTTTTGTTTATGAAAAACCCTGCTGTGTGAATAACGGCCGATGCCTTGGCTAAAACCAGGCTTGCCAGCCCGTAGTCCTGAGTTACAAGTATGTCTCCTTCCTTGAATATCTGAACAATTTTATAATCAACAGAATCTCTTCCCTGTTCCACAATTATAATTTGAAAATCACTTACAATATAATGGTCTATGTCAACAACAATTATCAATTCAACACCATATTCTTTAGCAGCACGCTCACATATTTCCTTGACTCGCTGAGGACATGCATCTCCGTCAATTATTATTCTCATGATAATCTCCTTTTTTATTTATAATTATGAAAGTAATCTGCTTTTGCCATAAAAATGTCATTTATTATTTAAATTTTTTATAAATCTCATGCCCATATCAGTCAGGACAGTACCCTGCCTTCCTCTGTTCTTTGTTATATAGCCTTGTTTTTCCAGATAGCATAACCTTGTGCGAACCTGCGAGCCTGTAAGCTCATAACCATATACCTTTAAATTTTCGGATATTTTTTCTCTTCCGGCTGCTATATTTTGATTCTGCAAATCATCTATGGATTTTAAAATACTGATGCTTTCGCTTCCTAAACGGCAGTCATCATTTTCATGTAAGCGTATGGGTGAAGTATTGATTGTTTCCTCAAAAAACTTCCTGTCCGGAAGGTCTGACATTGTCAGCACATTTCCGGTTCTTACTGCAATCATGTACTTGATTGTGCTTTCAAGCTCCCTTATGTTTCCAAGCCACTTGTATTTCATGAATTCATCTGTAACTTTTTTGGATATTTTTATATCTGCAGCAGTTTCCATTTTAATGAAGTATGAAACCAGACCATCTATGTCGCAAAGTCTTTCTCTTAGAGGAGGTAGGTACAAGTATCCTATTTTCAGACGGTAGTATAAATCTGCCCTGAATTCTTTTTCCAAAACCATGTTTCTCAAATTTTTATTTGTGGCAGCAATTATTCTTGCATCAACTTTTCGTATGGATGTTCCTCCAATAGGCATTATTTCCTTTTCCTGAAGAACCCTCAAAAGCTTTGTCTGAACCTTGGGTGACACATCGCCTATTTCATCAAGAAAAATCGTACCTCCGTCAGCAAGCTCAAAAAGACCTATTTTTCCACCCTTTTTGGCTCCTGTGAAAGATCCTTCCTCATAGCCGAAGAGTTCGCTTTCTATGAGTTCATCAGGAAGGGCACTGCAGTTTATTGCAAGGTACGGTCCGTTTTTTCTTTTGGAATTTTTATGTATGGCGCTTGCAAAAAGTTCCTTGCCTGTGCCGCTTTCTCCTTCAATCAATACCGACAAATCAGACCTTGACAATTTCAATGCCGTTTCCTTTGTTTCAGCCATGAGTCTGCCTGTGCCTATTATATTTTCAAAATCATACTTGGCAACATGACCTTTCAGCAGAAGGTTCTGGTTATGATTTTTGCCGCTTTTTTCTTTTTCATCTCTGTCAGTAGTGACCACTATGTCCTTTCCGTTTGGTGCTATGAATTTTGAAACCTTTGTGGTTACTCCCATTATGTTAATTTCTTTGTTTTCAAATGTGTCGGAGCTCAAAAAGTATGGAAACAGGTCCCTGTCAATGATATTTCTTATGTTCTTGTTTATGAGTTCCTTATTTGAAGAAAAAATCTTCTTCATTTTTTCATTGGAATATTTAATGAAGCCGTCCTCATCATAAACAAGAATTCCATTGACAAGATTGTGTATTATGTTGTTCAGGTATCCGTTCAATGCATTGACATTGTTGTTTATGGCGGAAACACGTTTTGATACGTTTATTATTTTATTCATGTATTTTTTTGTTATGAATGTTGCATCCCTGTGGTCAAGATTTATTTTATCCATGATTACATACATGGAATTTATGTTAATTATTCTTGGTCCCAAATCAATTATGTTCGTTACACAGTCAGGAACCTTATCAGATTCTCCGGGGGTTATGGCCGTTTTTAGTTTCTTGTAGTCTTTTATACCGGGATAGTACGGATAATACTTTATGTGGCTCAGCCCCAGCTCGATTAAATCATTGATTGAGCTGTATGCTGTTTCTTTTTCGTCATTTACCAGAAGCACTTCTTCATTTACCGGAATGTTAGCCACCTGGTCAATGAAGTCAAAGTTGATGCTTCTTTGGCACACAACAATATCGCTGCATTCATATGCTATTTTCATGCTGTCAAGCTCATCTTTCATCTCCTGGCTTGAAAATATAAGAAGATCACATTTAATATCCGGCTGAATTCCTTCTTCCTGTGCGTATGCTTCAATTACATATTCATCCGAAACAAATTCCTTAAGCTGACCAAGAAGAAAATTCTTAGTATTTACAGAACCTGCAATTAATACAATTTTCTTTGACATGTAACCACCCCTGACATTTATTATTTCAATTATACCATTTATTCATTGCCCTATCCACAAAAAAGTTGCTCCGCAACTCCGCTAGGGGGACCTATGTCCCCCTTCGGCGTATATTATAAAAAATCCTGAGGTTGCCCTCAGGATATCTTATCTTTTTTCTTCAAATGTACCAAGTACAACAGGTATTTTATGTTCAACCATAACTTTACCTTTGGCTATTACAGTGTCAATATCCAGGTTTTCATCAAGAATCAACAGGTCTGCATCCATTTCAGCTTCTATCCTGCCCTTTGTCTTAAGCTTAAGTATTCTTGCAGGATTTGAAGTGACTGCCCTCAATGCAGTTTCAAGAGGAATGTTTTCGCGGTATACGCATTCTTTGATTGCCTTGATCAGGCATGTTGATTTTCCGATACCTATACCCACATATTCCTTCTTCTTGTTGAATATGGGCATGCTTCCCTGCCCGTCGGATGAAAGTGTGAAGTTATCATGGCTTACACCTTCTTGGATGAGACGCTTAAGGCCTTTGCTGAACCTTACCTCGCCGTCTGTTTCTTCCCAGAAATCAGGATCGTCACTTCCGGTAAAATCCACATATCCTCCTTCTTTTGCATAGAGAACGCACTCTTCAAAAAGTTCAGGGCTTCGGTTTATGTGTGTTGGCAAAAACTGAGTGATTGGTATTTCTGTTTCTTTCACAGCTCTTTTAATGTAGTCGATTTTTCTTTGGCCGTCTCCTAAATGGATGTCTACTATGCCTGATTTTCCTGACAGCATACCGCCTACCCTGGCATCCGAAACGCATCTTACAAATTCTTCAAAAGATGCCTGAGATGAACGATGGTCTGATATGGCTATTTCTCCAACACCGATGATTTTGTCAACAACCATGATGTCTTTCATGACTTCGCCTGTTATTGTCTTGACCGGAATTCTGTAGGAACCAGTGTATATGTACGTTGTTATTCCTTCTTCATCCAATCCTCTTGCCTTTGCCAGAAGAGAAACCATATCCCGTGCCACTCCGTCAGTTCCAAGGCAGCCAACTACAGTTGTGACGCCTGCAGTTGTAAGGCTTGTAAGTGTAGCCTCCGGTGTTCTGGTGGAAAATCCGCCTTCTCCTCCTCCGCCCAGAATATGAACATGAGAATCTACAAATCCGGGAACCAATTTTTTGCCTTGGGCATCAATTTCCAAAACATCAACATGTCCGTTCATTTCAACACTGATATTGTCAGCTATGGAGACTATTTTGCCGCCTAACAAAAGAACATCCTTAATGCCTGCATGTTCCGGCTTGTAAACATCTGCATTTCTAATTATTGTAATCATGTTATTTCCTTTCCTAGCGTTGTATATTTTATTGAAGTCCTATTGCAACTGCTATTACTATTATTATGGTACCCATGAGGAAAAAGAATCCCTGCATTTTTATCTGATATTTTGCCCACTTTGTCCAGTCTATTCTTGCAACTCCAAGCACTCCTATCAAGCTTGCAGAAACAGGCGTGAATGCATCTACAAAGCCTGCTCCAAGCTGATATGCAAGGACTGCAATTTGCCTTGACACTCCCACAATATCAGAAAGAGGAGCCATAATAGGCATTGTCAATGCAGCCTGGCCTGAGTTACTTGTTACAACAAGGTTGAACAAGCTTTGGAACAGGTACATGCTCCATGCTGCAACAGTTGCTGGAACACCATTCAAAGCATTTCCTATGCTGTAAAGCACTGTGTTAAGAGTTGAAGCAACATTTGCATCAGATCCTCCTAAAACCAGAAGAATACCTTTTGCCATACCAACAACAATTGCTGTTCCTGCAAGGTCTGAAACCCCTCCCTGGAAGGAAGATGCCATGTCGTTTATAGTCATTCCGTTCAGCTTGAACACAACAGCGATTATTCCTGCAGCAAAACCCATTACAAAGAACTGCGATGCAATTTCAGGAATATAATAAGCCTTCTTTGTAACTCCCCAAATAATCCATACAAGAACAGCAAGCATTTCAAGCAATATGAGCTTATGTCCAAGCGTAAACTTCATTTCTTCTTCTGTGGTATTTTCAATTCTGTTTCTGAAGTGTTCGTCAGTTTCATATACTGCTGAAAGTTCAGGTTTCTTTCTGATTTTTTCTGCATACACCATCATATAGGCTGCCGATAATCCTGTTACAACAAACCACATAGCCAGCCTGAACGACGCTGCGGAAAGAACAGGTATTCCTGCAATTCCCTGAGCAATTGCAACGCTGAAAGGACTCATCCACGAAGCAGCATTTCCGACCTGTGATGCCACATATGTTACGGTTACTGCAACTATTGAGTCATAGCCAAGAGCAATGACAAATGGAACCATTATCATTGCAAACGGAATAACTTCCTCAGACATTCCAAATGTTGCTCCTCCAAGAGAAAAAATAAAGAACAACAGAGGAAGGGCTAATCTTTCAAGACCCTTTGACTTTTTGATGAACGCATAAATGCCTGCATCAATTGCACCAGTCTTCATGATTATTCCAAAAGATCCGCCAACAACTAAAATCAATGCAACTATTCCCACGGCTGAGCCATACTTGCTGCCTGTAACAAGGCCTTCAAAAATGTAATTCATGAATCCGAATCCGCTGTAATCGTCGGTTCCCCATACATTGGCAGTCTTATGAAGTTTTTTGCTTGTGTCGTAAATTGATTCTCCGTATTTATCGTACAATACGTCATCTGTCAGCCCTAGTTCATCAAGCTGAGACTGATCCCATGCTGATGGGTCTGTTTCAACAAATTCCTTAAGAGCTTCCTGGTCAGTTCCCAGTTCCTGAAGCGCAGTATCATCTTCTGCAAGTTTTTTGAGTTCTGCTGCAAGAAAATCAGTGTTGAGATTGTAGCTGTACCTGAATGTCTCAGCCATCAATACGGTCCTTGTTTTAACATCGCCGTTTGAATCCGTATACTCAATATCATGGGTGCTGAACTTTCCTGCAGGCACCATAAATGTCAGTATCCAGCAAAGAAGCACAACTACAAATATAATTGCATAAGTATGGGGAGTTCGCATCTTTGTCAGATCTTTTTTCACTTTTTGATCATTATCTGTTTTCTTAAATGACATATATACCTCCAATAATATATTTTCACATATATATATCTGCAATATGTATGCCAATTAAAAAATACTGATTTTTCAACATTTCTATTTTTGTTTTAATCAATTGGCTGTTTATTGGCCGCCATTTGGCTTAAAACATCCAATTAAATATAATTATTTATCATTTGATTATTTTGTTCAGTTCATAAACATCAGTTCTTCTGTGCTTAAGCAGAGGAAGCTCATTTCTTACCTTTTTCACATAATCCGTATCTATTTCCTGTATCACATAACCTTCTTTTTCATCCATGCGGCATAACACGCTTCCCCATGGAGAAGCAGCAATTGAATTGCCGTAGGAATGGTAAGATGCTTCCATGTCTCTGGCCGGAGAAACTCCAATGGTATAAACTTGATTGTCCAAAGCCCTTGCCCTGAAATGAAGCTCCCAGTGAGCAGGGCCTGTGGTCATGTTAAAGGCACCAGGTATTATTATTACTTCTGCTCCGTCCATTGCCATAAGCCTGCTTAGTTCAGGAAACCTTATGTCATAGCATACAGCAAGGCCTATTTTGCAGAATTCCGTTTCAAATACAGTAACATCCTTTCCGGGCGAAAGAGTGTCAGATTCCTTGAAGCGCTGGCCTCCTTCAACATCAATATCAAAGAGATGCATTTTTCTGTGTTTGGCAATTTTTTTGCCGCCGCGGTCAAATACATATGATGTATTGTAAATTTTGTCGCCTACAAGCTCAGGCATTGTTCCTGCAACTATGTAAATTCCATTTTCCCTTGCAGCATTGCTCATAGCCACGAAGGCAGGTCCGCCTTCTTCTTCGCCGTACTCCCTGAAGCACGAATTGTCGTAAGGACAGCAGAACATTTCCGGGAATACTGCAATGTCTGCGCCTTCCTTTGAAACTTTCTCAATGAGTTTAACTGCGTTTTCTATATTTTTTTCCTTGTTGCCGTAAACATGCGTCTGCAGCAGAGCTGCCTTGAATTTTCCCATATTGAACCTCCCTGATGATTTAATCAATTATAAAATAATTATTGCCTCTTGGCAATAAAAAGGATTCCATCAAAATTAAAAAAAGGGGACGGACATTTGGTCCATCCCCTATATGCTAATGTATTATAACTGAAAGGTACATTCCAGAATTGTTATTCAAGTTCTGCTATCAGTTCTCCTGCTACAACCCTCTGGCCTTCTTTTACATGAATTTTGTTCACTGTTCCTGCAAGAGGAGCAATTACGTTTGTTTCCATCTTCATTGCTTCAAGCACTGCAATCGGCTGGCCTGCTTCAACCTTATCCCCTTCTTTAACAAGGATTTTATAAACATTGCCCGGTATGTTGGCACCTATTTCATACTGGTTGCCTGTGTCAGCCATAACTTTTTCTATTGATGCATTTTTAGCAGTTATTGCATTCTTGTCTTTTATTGTAACGACTCTTCTGTTTCCGTTAACTTCAAAAGCAAGGTCTTTTGTACCGTCGTCATTGGATTTGATCTCAACAAGCTTGATGCTCAGCTTCTTGCCTTCGGCAATTTTTACTCCGCATGTTTCGCCTTCCTCAAGTCCGTGGAAGAATATGTCGCTTCCCATCATTCTTAAGTTTCCTTCTTCAGCAAGCTTTTTCTGATATTCTTCGAAAACCTTCGGATACAGTGCATAGCTCAATGCTTCCTCATCAGTTCCTTCAAGGCTGTATTTTTCCCTGAGCATTTTTTTGATTGCATCAAAATCTTCATCAGGAAGCAGTTCACCAGGTCTGCACTTAATAGGCTCTTTTCCTTTGAGGATGAGTTTGCTCAACCCTTCAGGGAAACCACCTTCAGGCTGTCCCATCATTCCTT